>NZ_JBSFNN010000028.1:0-76366 GCF_053587115.1 Streptomyces sp. NPDC003697 | reverse complement strand
CAGTCGGCACATGGGCGGTCCGGGCCAGGTGCTCATCAGTTTCTATACCTCGGCGGACCGGCGGTCTTGTGGCGATTGCACGACGGCACGCCGGCCCGGGGTATACCCGGCGGCCGTACACTGGGCCGGGTGAAGCTGGCACTCGTATGCGCAGAGTGCCAGGTGGCGGGCCGAGGGACGACTTCTGGAGGTGTGCACGATGCTCAGTGAGCGAAGGCTCCAGGTGCTGCGCGCCATCGTCCAGGACTACGTCGGCACCGAGGAGCCGGTCGGCTCCAAGGCCCTCACCGAGCGGCACAACCTCGGCGTCTCGCCCGCCACGGTCCGCAACGACATGGCGGCCCTGGAGGACGACGGGTACATCGCCCAGCCGCACACCAGCGCCGGGCGCATCCCCACGGACAAGGGATACCGCCTGTTCGTCGACAAGCTCGCCGGGGTCAAGCCGATGACCGCGCCGGAGCGGCGCGCCATCCAGAACTTCCTCGACGGCGCCGTCGACCTCGACGACGTGGTGGCGCGGACGGTTCGGCTGCTCGCCCAGCTGACCCGTCAGGTCGCCGTCGTCCAGTACCCGTCGCTGACCCGCTCGACCGTGCGGCACGTGGAGCTGCTGGCGCTCGCGCCCGCACGGCTGATGCTGGTGCTGATCACGGACACCGGCCGGGTCGAGCAGCGGATGGTCGACTGCCCGGCGCCCTTCGGGGAGAGCTCACTGGCGGACCTGCGGGCCCGCCTGAACAGCCGGGTCGCGGGCCGCCGGTTCACGGACGTGCCGCAGCTCGTGGAGGACCTGCCGGAGGGTTTCGACGTCGAGGACCGGGGCACGGTCTCGACGGTGCTGTCCACTCTGCTGGAGACGCTCGTCGAGGAGAACGAGGAGCGGCTGATGATCGGCGGCACCGCCAATCTGACCCGCTTCGCGCACGACTTCCCCCTCACCATCCGGCCCGTCCTCGAGGCGCTGGAGGAGCAGGTCGTGATGCTCAAGCTGCTGGGCGAGACACAGGATCCGGGCATGACCGTGCGCATCGGTCACGAGAACGCCCATGAAGGACTCAACTCCACGTCCATCGTGTCGGTGGGCTACGGTTCGGGCGGCGAGGCAGTCGCCAAGCTCGGCGTGGTCGGACCGACCCGCATGGACTACCCCGGAACGATGGGAGCGGTACGCGCAGTGGCACGGTACGTCGGACAGATCCTGGCGGAGTCGTAGGTGGCCACGGACTACTACGCCGTACTCGGCGTGCGCCGCGACGCGTCGCAGGAAGAGATCAAGAAGGCCTTCCGGCGGCTCGCCCGCGAGCTGCATCCGGACGTGAACCCGGATCCGAAGACGCAGGAGCGGTTCAAGGAGATCAACGCCGCCTACGAGGTGCTGTCGGACCCGCAGAAGAAGCAGGTCTACGACCTCGGCGGCGACCCGCTGTCGCAGTCGGGCGGCGCCGGTGCCGGCGGCTTCGGCGCGGGCGGCTTCGGCAACTTCTCCGACATCATGGACGCGTTCTTCGGCACGGCGTCGCAGCGCGGGCCGCGCTCGCGCACCCGCCGCGGCCAGGACGCGATGATCCGGCTGGAGATCGAGCTCGACGAGGCGGCCTTCGGCACCACGAAGGACCTCCAGGTCGACACGGCCGTCGTCTGCAACACCTGCAACGGCGAGGGCGCCGCGCCCGGCACGAGCGCCCAGACCTGCGACATGTGCCGCGGCCGCGGTGAGGTCTCGCAGGTCACCCGGTCCTTCCTGGGCCAGGTCATGACGTCTCGGCCGTGCCCGCAGTGCCAGGGCTTCGGCACGGTCGTGCCGACGCCGTGCCCGGAGTGCGCCGGCGACGGCCGCGTCCGCTCCCGCCGCACCCTGACCGTCAAGATCCCGGCTGGTGTCGACAACGGCACCCGCATCCAGCTCGCGGGCGAGGGTGAGGTCGGCCCCGGCGGGGGCCCGGCCGGCGACCTGTACGTGGAGATCCACGAACTGCCCCACTCGGTCTTCCAGCGCCGCGGCGACGACCTGCACTGCACGGTCACCCTGCCGATGACGGCGGCGGCCCTCGGCACCAAGGTGCCGCTGGAGACCCTGGACGGCATGGAGGAGGTCGACATCCGCCCGGGCACCCAGTCCGGTCAGTCGATCCCGCTGCACGGCCGCGGCATCACGCACCTGCGCGGCGGCGGCCGGGGTGACCTCGTCGTGCACGTCGAGGTCACGACGCCGACGAAGCTCGACCCCGAGCAGGAGCGACTGCTGCGCGAGCTCGCCACGCTGCGCGGTGAGGAACGGCCCCAGGGGCAGTTCCAGCCGGGGCAGCAGGGGCTGTTCTCGCGGCTGAAGGACGCCTTCAACGGGCGCTGAGAGCCCCCGCGCGCGGCTCGCGCCCCGGCGGCGGGACGGCACCCGGCATGGGTGCCGCCGTCGCCGGGTGCCGCCGCCCCCGGACCAGCGGCTCCTGGTGGCGCCGCCCGCGGACCAGCCCGGATCACCGGCTCCTGGTGGCGCGGCGCCCGTCGCCTTGCGGCGCTCGCGGACGTCCTCCGGCACCCGGCGCACGCCCACCGGACGGCTGGATTCGGACGGTGTCGGGGGACGTGACACCATGCGGGCATGTCCTCCGCACTGAGCGATCTCCTCGCGTGTCCGATCGTGCAGGCTCCCATGGCGGGCGGCGTCTCCGTGCCGCGGCTCGCCGCCGCCGTGTCCGACGCCGGCGGGCTCGGGTTCCTCGCCGCCGGGTACAAGACCGCCGACGGCATGTACCAGGAGATCAAGCAGCTGCGCGGACTGACCTCGCGTCCCTTCGGCGTGAACCTCTTCGTGCCGCAGCCGGAGGCGGCCGAGTCCGGCGCGGTGGACCTCTACGCCCACCAGCTCGCCGGCGAGGCCGGCTGGTACGGCACCGAACTCGGCGACACGGACCACTCCCGGGACGACGGCTACGACGCCAAGCTCGCCGTGCTGCTCGACAACCCGGTGCCGGTGGTCTCCTTCCACTTCGGCGTGCCCGCCCGTGACGTCGTGGACTCCCTGCGCCGCCTCGGCACCCTCACCCTGGTGACCGCGACCACCGCCGAGGAGGCGCTCGCCGTGCAGCGCGCGGGCGCGGACGGGGTGATCGCGCAGGGCCTGGAGGCCGGCGGTCACCAGGGCACGCACCGCGACCTGCCGGAGAACGACGGGGTCGGCCTCGGACTCCTCTCCCTGGTCGCGCAGATCCGCGAGGCGGTGGACCTCCCCGTGGTCGCCGCGGGCGGCATCATGCGCGGCAGCCAGATCGCCGCCGTGCTCGCGGCGGGCGCGAGCGCCGCACAGCTCGGCACGGCGTTCCTCGCCGCCCCGGAGTCCGGCGCCCACGCCGTGCACAAACGGGCGCTGACCGACCCCCTGTTCACCCGGACGGAACTGACGCGCGCGTTCTCCGGCCGGCCGGCCCGCGGGCTGGTGAACCGCTTCCTGCGCGAACACGGCCCCTACGCGCCCGCCGCGTACCCGGAGGTCCACCACCTGACGTCGCCGCTGCGCGCGGCGGCCGCGAAGGCCGGTGACGCGCAGGGCATGGCGCTGTGGGCCGGACAGGGCCACCGCATGGCCCGGGACCTGCCCGCCGGACGGCTGGTCGAGGTGCTGGCCGCCGAACTCGACGCGGCCCGGACGGCACTGACGGCGTACCCGACGACTGGAGGTGACGGGCGATGACCGCTCCGGTGTTCGTCGTCGAGCAACTCGACGGCATCGGACCGCAGTTCGTCCTCGACGGCCCGGAAGGGCGGCACGCGGTCTCGGTGAAGCGGCTGCGCCCCGGCGAGGACGTGGTGCTCACGGACGGGCGCGGGCACTGGATCGAGGGCGTGGTGCAGGCCACCGAGGGCAAGGACCGCCTGGTGGTCACGGATCTGGAGTCCCTCGTGCGGGAGGAGCCGGAGCAGCCCCGCATCACCGTCGTCCAGGCCCTTCCCAAGGGCGACCGGGGCGAGTTGGCCGTGGAGACGATGACCGAGGTCGGCGTCGACGTGATCGTGCCGTGGGCCGCCGCCCGCTGCATCACCCAGTGGAAGGGCGACCGGGGGCAGCGGGCGCTGGGCAAGTGGCGCGCCACGGCCCGTGAGGCAGGCAAGCAGTCCCGCCGGGTGCGCTTCCCCGAGATCGCGGACCCGGCGACGACGGGACAGGTCGCCGCGCTCCTGTCCGGGGCCGACTTCGCCGGCGTCCTGCACTCGGACTTCGAGTACGGCAGCGAGGCCCTCGCCACCGCCGACCTGCCCGACGAGGGGGAGATCGTGCTGGTCGTCGGGCCCGAGGGCGGCGTCTCGTCCGACGAACTGGCGCGGTTCAGGGAGGCCGGCGCCAAGGCGTACGTGCTCGGGCGCACCGTACTGCGCACATCGACCGCCGGGACCGCGGCGGCGGCCCTGCTGCTGGGCCGTACCGGCCGCTGGTCCTGACCCCGGGCGGCGCCGCCCGGCCACCACGGCGATGCCCACGGCCGCCTCGGCGGAGACCGGCGAACGGTGGCTGCCGCGCGGTGCGCGGACGGGGCGCGTGCGTGGCCGTATGCGCCCTACCGCGTCGGGCGGGCCGGTGGCAGTCTGCCGTCCATGGGGGCATCGAGGCGAATGCGGCAACCGTCGCGCGGGCGGCGGGTGATGGCGGCGGCGGGGCTGGCGGCGGTCGTCGTCGGCACGGCCGTCGCGTGCGATCCCGGCGGGCTCGGTACGGCCGCGGTGGCGTACACGACCGACCGGACGGCGACCGCGGAACTTGACCGGCGGAACGTCTCCGTGCGCTGGCTCACCTGCACGGCCGCTTACGGCGGCGACGGGTCCGCGCCGGGGACGCGGGCGCCGTCGGCCTCGCGGACCTCCGTCGCCTCCGTCGACTGCCAAGGGCGGACCACCGACGGACGCAGGATCACCGTCACCGGCGAGGTGACCCGGGCCGTCGACGGGGCCTGCGTGCGCGGTGATCTGACCGCGACCGTGGGCGGCAGGACGCTGTTCCACGTCGACGGCCTCGGCGACTGCTCCGCCACCGCGGGGCCCGCGGGCGGGCCGCCCGCCACCCGCGGGCAGCCCGGACCGACGGTGACGGTGACCGTCACACGGACCCTCTGGTGCGGGAGCGACCCGGCCTGCCGGCCCGTCGAAGGCAAATGACCGGCCGCTTCCGGTCGTCGGGCGGTCACCGGGCGAGCAGAAGTGATCGAAACCCCTGTCCGCACCGGCCGCTGCTGCGTAGGGTGACCGGGTGACTCAGTTGCCTGCTTACCTCCGCTTTCCGCACCTGCACGGCGAGCTGGTCGCCTTCACCGCCGAGGACGACGTGTGGCTCGCGCCCGTCGACGGCGGACGGGCCTGGCGGGTCAGCGCCGACAACGTCCCGGTGAACCAGCCGCGCATCTCGCCCGACGGAGAGACCGTCGCCTGGACCTCCACCCGCGACGGCGCCCCCGAGGTCCACATCGCCCCCGTCGACGGGGGCCCCGCCAAGCGGCTGACGTACTGGGGCAGCAACAGGACCCAGGTGCGCGGCTGGACCCCGGACGGCGAGGTCCTCGCCATCAGCACCCAGGGCCAGGCGAGCCTGCGCCGCACCTGGGCACGGGCCGTGCCGCTCGACGGCGGACCGGCCGCCACGCTGCCGTACGGGCCCGTCGGCGACGTCGCGTTCGGGCCGCGCACCGTGCTGCTGTCCGCGGCGATGGGCCGCGAGGCGGCCTGGTGGAAGCGGTACCGGGGCGGCACGGCGGGCAAGTTGTGGATCGGCTCGGAGACCGGCGGCCCGCCGGAGGAGGACGAGTTCACCCGCCTCCACGAGGACCTGGACGGCAACATCGAGTACCCGCTGTGGGTGGGGGACAGGATCGCGTTCCTGTCCGACCACGAGGGCACCGGCGCGCTGTACTCCTCGCTTGCGGACGGCTCCGACCTGCGCGGGCACACCCCCCTCGGGGAGACCTCCGGCCCGGGCCAGGCCGGCAGCGGAGGAGGCTTCTACGCCCGGCACGCCGCCTCGGACGGCAGCCGTGTCGTCTACATGAGCGCCGGTGAACTCTGGTTGCTGGACGACCTCGACGGCGCCGAGCCGCGCCGGCTGGACATCCGGCTCGGCGGGCCCCGCGTGGACCTGCAGCCCTTCCCGGTCGACGCCTCCCGCTGGTTCGGCTCCGCCGCCCCCGACCACACCGCGCGCGGCAGCGCCGTCTCCGTGCGCGGCGCCGTCCACTGGGTCACCCACCGCTCCGGCCCCACCCGCGCGCTGGCCGCGCGGCCCGGCGTACGGGCGCGGCTGCCGCGCACCTTCCGCGCAGACGGCGAGGAGTGGGTGGTGTGGGTGACGGACGCCGACGGCGAGGACGCGCTGGAGTTCGCGCCCGCCACCGGGGTCGCCGTCGGCGCCACTCCGCGGCGGCTGGCCGCCGGGCGGCTCGGCCGCGTGCTCGAACTCGCCATGGCGCCCGACGGCACCGTCGCCGCGGTCGCCTCGCACGACGGGCGGCTGCTCCTCGTCGAGCGGGGGACCGGCGAGGTCCGCGAGGTCGACCGCAGCGAGGACGGCGACGTCTGCGACCTCGCCTTCTCGCCCGACTCCGGCTGGCTGGCCTGGTCGCACCCCGGCCCGCGTCCCCTCAGCCAGCTCAAGCTCGCCAACACCGCCGACCTGTCGGTCACCGAGGCGACCCCGCTGCGTTTCCAGGACTACGCGCCGGCGTTCACCCTCGACGGCAAGCACCTCGCCTTCCTCTCCCACCGCTCCTTCGACCCGGTGTACGACGAGCACGTCTTCGACCTGGCGTTCGTGGAGGGGGCCCGGCCGCACCTGATCACCCTGGCCGCGACCACCCCGTCGCCGTTCGGCCCGCAGCGGCACGGCCGGCCCTTCGAGACCGCCGACCGCGAGGAGACACCCGACAGCGAGGGCGTGCCCACCACCCGCGTCGACCTCGACGGCCTCCCCGACCGCATCGTCCCCTTCCCGGTCGAGGCCGCCCGCTACTCCAACCTGCGCGCCGCGAAGGACGGCGTGCTGTGGCTGCGGCACCCGGTGCGCGGCGTGCTCGGCTCCTCCCGCGCCACGCCCGACGACCCCGACCCCAAGACCGAGCTGGAGCGGTACGACCTCGCTCAGCAGAGGCTGGAGCATCTCGCCGCCGACGCCGACCACTTCGAGGTCAGCGGCGACGGCAAACGGGTCCTGCTGTGGACCGACGGGCGGCTCAAGGTCGTGCCCAGCGACCGGCGCGCTCCCCACGACGACGACAGCGACGCGAACATCACCGTCGACCTCGGCCGGATCCGGCAGACCGTCGACCCGGCCGCCGAGTGGCGGCAGATGTTCGCCGAGACCGGCCGCATCATGCGCGACAACTTCTGGCGGCCGGACATGGGCGGAGTCGACTGGGACGGGGTGCTGGAGCGCTACCGGCCCGTCCTGGACCGCGTCGCCACCCACGACGACCTGACGGATCTGCTGTGGGAGGTGCACGGCGAACTCGGCACCTCGCACGCCTACGTCACGCCGCGCGGCCACGGCGGCGGCCCGGGGCAGGGCCTGCTCGGCGCCGACCTGTCCCGTCACGAGGACGGCACCTGGCGCGTCGACCGCGTCCTGCCCTCGGAGACCTCCGACCCGGACGCGCGCAGCCCGCTCGCCGCACCGGGCGTCGCGGTGCGCGCCGGGGACGCGATCGTCGCCGTCGGCGGACAGCCGGTCGACCCGGTGACCGGGCCCGGGCCACTGCTGGTCGGCACGGCCGGGAAGCCGGTCGAGCTGACGGTCTCCCCGTCCGGCGGCGGCGAGTTGCGGCACGCCGTGGTCGTCCCCGTCGAGGACGAGGAGCCGCTGCGCTACCACGCCTGGGTCGCCGGCCGGCGCGCCTACGTGCACGAGAAGTCCGGCGGCCGGCTGGGCTACCTGCACGTGCCCGACATGCAGGCCCCCGGCTGGGCGCAGATCCACCGCGACCTGCGGGTCGAGCTGGCGCGCGACGGACTCGTCGTCGACGTGCGCGAGAACCGCGGCGGCCACACCTCCCAGCTCGTGGTGGAGAAGCTGGCCCGGCGGATCGTCGGCTGGGGCGTGCCGCGCGGGATGCGGCCGTACAGCTACCCCATGGACGCGCCTCGCGGCCCCGTCGTCGCCGTCGCCAACGAGTTCTCGGGCTCCGACGGCGACATCGTCAACGCGGCCGTCAAGGCGCTCGGCATCGGCCCGGTGGTCGGCACCCGCACCTGGGGCGGTGTCGTCGGCATCGACATGCGCTACCGCCTGGTCGACGGCACGCTGATCACCCAGCCCAAGTACGCGTTCTGGCTGGAGGGTTACGGCTGGGCCGTGGAGAACCACGGCGTCGATCCGGACGTGGAGGTCCCGCAGCGCCCGCAGGACTGGGCGGCCGGGCGGGACGCGCAACTGGACGAGGCGATCCGGCTGGCCCTGGCCGCGCTGGAGGAGACGCCCGCGAAGACACCGCCGTCGCTGCCCTAGCCGCGGCACTGGCGTCCGGTGTCCCGGTGACACACGTGCCGGGGTGCGCGTCCCGTCCGCGGGTCCGTGCCGCGCACCCCGGTGGCGCCGCTCGATAGCATGCCCCCATACCCGATCGACGCCGAAGGAGGCCCGTATGGCAGGGGAGCCCCAGGACGACTGCCTGTTCTGCAAGATCGTCGCAGGTCACATCCCGGCGACGATCGTCCGCGAGACGGCGACGACCATCGCCTTCCGGGACATAAACCCCCAGGCGCCCACCCACGTCCTGGTGATCCCGAAGGCGCACCACCGGGACGCCGCCGCCCTCGCCGCCGCCGACCCGGCCCTCGCCGCCGACGTGCTGCGCGAGACGCGGACCGTCGCCGAGGAGGACAAGCTGGACAGCTACCGCATCGTCTTCAACACCGGCCACGGCGCCGGGCAGACGGTCTGGCACGCCCACGCGCACGTCCTCGGCGGCCGTGGTCTCGAGTGGCCTCCTGGATGAGCGGTCATGTCCGTACGTGAACTGGTGGTCCTCGGCACCGCGAGCCAGGTTCCGACCCGGCACCGCAACCAAAACGGCTACCTGCTGCGGTGGGACGGCGAGGGACTCCTGTTCGACCCCGGCGAGGGCACGCAGCGGCAGATGCTGCGCGCCGGGGTCGCCGCGCACGACCTGAACCGGATCTGCGTCACCCACTTCCACGGGGACCACTCGCTGGGCCTGCCCGGCGTGATCCAGCGGGTCAACCTCGACCAGGTGCCGCACGAGGTCACGGCGCACTACCCGCGTTCCGGCCAGCGGTTCTTCGACCGCCTGAGGTACGCGACCGCCTACCGGGAGACGGTCGGCCTGACCGAGGCGCCCGTCGCCGGGGACGGCGTGATCGCGACGACCGGCGCGTACCGGCTCGAGACGCGCCGGCTGTCCCACCCGGTGGAGTCCTTCGGCTACCGCCTCGTGGAGCCGGACGGGCGCCGGATGCTGCCCGAACGGCTCGCCGCGCACGGGATCAAGGGCCCGGACGTGGGCCGCATCCAGCGGGAGGGCTCCCTCGGCGGCGTGCCGCTGGAGGCCGTCAGCGAGGTGCGGCGCGGGCAGCGGTTCGCGTTCGTCATGGACACCCGGCTGTGCGAGGGGGTCCTCGCGCTCGCCGAGGGCTGCGACATGCTCGTCATCGAGTCCACCTTCCTCGACGAGGACGAGGAACTGGCGGTGGAGTACGGTCATCTGACGTCGGGTCAGGCGGCACGGGTGGCGCGGGACTCCGGTGTGCGGCACCTCGTCCTGACCCACTTCAGCCAGCGCTACCCGGAGCCCGACGAGTTCGAGCGGCAGGCCAGGGCGGCCGGTTTCGACAGGGAGCTGACCGTGGCGCAGGACCTGCTGCGGGTCCCGGTGCCGAAGCGCCGCTGAACCCCGCAACCGTGCAGCAGGACCCGTCGCGGGTCCCGGTGCGTCACTGAACTCCTTATTCCGGTTCGCTCGCGTCACGGCCGTACGATGCTTCGATGCCCCTTCCGAAAGCCGAACTGCACCTGCACGTCGAAGGCACCCTGGAGCCGGAGCTGGCCTTCGAGCTGGCCGCGCGCAACGGCGTGCCGCTGCCGTACGCCGACACCGGCGAGCTGCGCAAGGCCTACCAGTTCGAGGACCTGCAGTCCTTCCTGAACCTGTACTACGAACTCATGGCCGTGCTGCGCACCGAGCGGGACTTCGAGGACCTGGCGAACGCCTACCTCGCCCGCGCGGCCGCGCAGGGCGTACGGCACGCGGAGATCTTCTTCGATCCGCAGGCCCACACGGCCCGGGGCGTCCCGATGGGCACGGTCGTCGAGGGGCTGTGGCGGGCGCTCGGCCGCAGCGAGCGGAACCACGGCGTCTCCACCCGGCTGATCATGTGCTTCCTGCGGGACGAGAGCGCCGAGTCGGCGATGCAGACCCTCCAGGCCGCCCGGCCCCACCTGGACCGGATCACGGGCGTCGGCCTGGACTCCGCGGAGGTCGGGCACCCGCCGGCGGCGTTCCGCGAGGTGTACGAGGCCGCCGCCGCGCTGGGCCTGCGCCGGGTGGCGCACGCGGGCGAGGAGGGCCCGCCGGAGTACATCACCGAGGCGCTGGACGTGCTCGGCGTGGAACGCGTCGACCACGGTCTGCGCTGCATGGAGGACCCGGCGCTGGTCGACCGCCTGGTGCGCGACCGGGTCCCGCTCACCCTGTGCCCCCTGTCCAACGTCCGGCTGCGCGCGGTCGACACCCTCGCCGACCACCCCCTGCCCGCCATGCTGGACGCCGGCCTGCTGTGCACGGTCAACTCCGACGACCCGGCGTACTTCGGCGGCTACGTCGGCGACACCTTCGACGCCGTGCGCGACAGCCTCGCCCTGCCCCAGGACCGCCTGCGGGAACTGGCCCGCAACTCCTTCCTCGCCGCCTTCCTGGAGCACGACGAGGAGCGGCGGGCGCGGTACCTGGCGGAGGTCGAGGCGTACGAGTTCCCGTGACCCCCGGAGGGCGGCCCGGGGCCGTCGGGCGTCCGGGCCGCTCCCGGGTCAGGCGGCGGCGGCCGGTGAGGCGGCCCCGTGCCGCGGGCCGGCCGTGTCGTAGGCCGGCTGCTCGGGCACGGCGAAGCCGTCCAGCGCGATCTCCACCACCGGCTGCTCCGGCGCGCCCACCAGCGGGACCGCACCCGTCGGGGTGCCGGCGGACGCGGCGACCACCGCGGCCGGGGTGCCCCCGCGGCGGCGGACCGTGCCGGCCAGCAGCGGCCGCCCGCCGGTGTGCAGGGCGACCGCGGTCATCGGCAGCGCGACCACCAGCAGCCCGGCGGCCAGCACCGCGCCCATGACCGGGAAGCCGGCCTGCGCGGACAGCACGCTTCCGGTCAGCGGGCCCGCCGCCGTGCCGAGCGACGACGCCGAGCCGACGAGCACCGCCCAGCGCCCGCGCGGGTCGAGGGAGGCGGCCAGGCCGATCAGGTAGGACAGGACGACCGGGTAGACGGTGTTCCAGGCGATCTCGCCCATGGCGAAGGTGGTGAGGTCGGTCGCCGACGCGCTCAGCGCGATGAAGGCCGCGATGAACGCCGTGCCCACCCCGATCGGCAGGGCCCGGCCGAGCCGCGGGCCGAGCGCGCCCGCCCCGACCACGCCGAGCAGCCCGGAGCCGAGCGCAGCCGCGAAGACCTGACCGACGGTCACCTCACTCAGGTGCGCCTGGGCGAGGCCGATGCGGCCGCTGACGCCCCACAGCGAGTTCTGGGCGAGGGACCAGCACAGCATGGCGGCGGCCAGGAGCAGTCCGGAGCGCCGGTGCGGCAGCAGCCGCGCGGTGGCGGCGGGGGCGGGCCGGGTGGTGCCGGCGGTGTGGGCCGGGGCGGCGGATCGTCCCGGCAGCCGGCCGGTGAGCGGCCAGACGGCGAGCGCGGTCAGCGCGATCGTGGCGGGCGGCTGCCCGTGCCCCGCGCCGAGGTGCGGCACCGCCAGGTACACGGCGCCCGCCAGGGCGGAGACGCTGAGCAGGCCGACCGTGGAGACGCGGTGCGGGTCGGGGTGAGCCGCGATCCCGGTGGCGGCGACCGTGGTGGCCGTGCCGGAACCGAACCCGCCGACGACCAGCCCGGCGACGATCAGCGGCACGGTGCCGGTGAGCGCGGCCCCGCCGTACCCGAGGACGGCGAGCGCGAGTCCGGCGCGGGCGAGGGTGCGTGCCCCGATCCGCTCGACCCGGGAGGCCAGCAGGAAGCCGGCGGTGGCGGAACTCAGCAGCAGCGCGCTGCCGATCGCCCCGGCCTGCGTGGCGGACAGGGGCAGTGTTCCGTCGAGCCGTCCGACGGTCGTCGGCAGCAGGTAGGAGGCGAGGTACCCGGAGGTGAAGAGGGCGACGAGGGGCCAGGGCATGGTGCGGGGGGCGGACACGGGCGTTCCCAGGGCGTGCGGAAGGAGCGGCTTGGAAGGTGAGGGAAGAAGGGGCGCCGACCGTCGATGGACAGGAACGCGCACGCCATTTGTACCAAGCAACTACCTCGGTGATCGCACTGAGGAAATGTGATCTGTGACACGTTGCGTTTGTCGAACTCGGCAGGGGGTACGCGCGAGCGCCTTGCTCGCCGGATCCGAGTGCGGCCGGCTCGCGGCGGGCAGCTTCCGGCCCCCGCTTGCCGGTCCGTTCCGGGCCCCTCTTCCGTCCCTCCCTCCCGTCGCGCGGTCACGCCGTCCATGCCGGACCTGGGCCGGCGTCCCGGCATAGGCGCCGTTGACGCGGTCGGTTCGCGTACCTAATCTGCGTTTTCCTATGTGGACCGTCCGCCGGACCCGACCTCGTAGGAGCCGCCCTGTGACCCGCGACCTCACCATCGCCGAGGTACGGCTGACGCCGATCCTGGTCGCCGACCCTCCGCTGCTGAACACCCAGGGCGTCCACCAGCCATACACCCCGCGCCTGATCGTGGAGGTGGTGACCGCCGACGGGGCCACCGGCGTGGGGGAGACGTACGGGGACACCAAGTACCTGGAGCTGGCCCGCCCCCTCGCCGACCAACTGGTCGGCCGTCAGGTCACGGACATGAACGGCCTGATCGCCCTCGACCTGGCCGTCGACGCCTCCCGCATCGACGACGCCGTCGACGTCGGCGGACTGCGCGGCGTCCAGACCGCGGACAAGCTGCGGCTGTCCGTCGTCTCCGGCTTCGAGGTCGCCTGCCTCGACGCCCTCGGCAAGGCCCTCGGCCTGCCCGTGCACGCGCTGCTCGGCGGCAAGGTGCGCGACGCCGTCGAGTACAGCGCCTACCTGTTCTACCGGTGGGCCCGGCACCCCGGGGGTGTGCCGGCGGAGCCGGACGACTGGGGCGCCGCGCTCGACCCGGCCGGGATCGTCGAGCAGGCCCGCCGGTTCACCGAGCGGTACGGCTTCGCGTCCTTCAAGCTCAAGGGCGGCGTCTTCCCGCCGGAGGAGGAGATCGCCGCCGTACGCGCCCTGGCACAGGCGTTCCCCGGTCGTCCGCTGCGTCTGGACCCCAACGGCGCCTGGTCCGTGCAGACGTCCCTGAAGGTGGCGGAGGAACTCGCGGACGTCCTCGAGTACCTGGAGGACCCCGCGCTCGGCACGGCCGCCATGGCCGAGGTGTCCGCCGGGACCGACGTGCCGCTGGCCACCAACATGTGCGTGACCACCTTCGGCGAGATCCGCGAGGCGTTCACGAAGGACGCCGTACAGGTGGTCCTCTCCGACCACCACTATTGGGGCGGCCTGCGCAACACCCGGCAACTGGCGGCGGTCTGCCGTACCTTCGGGGTGGGGATCTCCATGCACTCCAACACCCATCTGGGCATCAGCCTGGCCGCGATGACCCACGTCGCCGCCACGGTCCCCGGCCTCCACCACGCCTGCGACACGCACTACCCCTGGCAGTCGGAGGACGTCCTCACCGAGCGCCTTGCCTTCGACGGCGGCAGGGTCGCCGTGCCGGACGGCCCAGGCCTCGGTGTCGAGTTGGACCGCGACCGGCTGGCGGCGCTGCACCGCAGGTGGGCCGAGGACGACGGCTCGTTCAGGGACCGCGACGACGCGGCCGCGATGCGGGTCGCCGACCCGGCTTGGGCCACCCCCTCGGTGCCCCGCTGGTAGGACCGGCCGCACGGCGCGCGGGAGGCCGGCGCCGACCGGCCTGTCGACACAGGCTCCCGCCCCCGGGACCGAACCGGGCCCTCGCCCGGCGGCGTGGTGCACACTGGCCGGACCCGCACCACGTCAGGGAGCACACCGTGACCGCGTCCAACGCGTCCACCGGAGAGGGACCGCAGTACGAGGAGTACATCGTCGGAACACCGCACGGCCACGCCCAGGTCGACCCCCTGGCGGCCGTGCGCGCGCCGGACGACCCGCCGTGGGACGTCTATCTCACCGGGCCCGTCTTCCTCGACATCATCTTCACCGGACTCGACTCCGCCCCCGTGCGGGGGACCGAGACCTGGGCGCGGGGCATGGGGTCCAGTCCCGGCGGCGTGGCGAACATGGCGACCGCGCTGGCCCGCCTCGGCCTGCGCACGTCGCTGGCGGCCGCCTTCGGCGACGACCACTACGGCGAGTACTGCTGGGACGCGCTGGAGCAGGGCGAGGGCATCGACCTGTCCCCCTCGCGGGTCGTGCCCGGCTGGCACTCGCCGGTGACCGTCTCCATGGCCTACGAGGGCGAGCGCACGATGGTCTCCCACGGCCACGAGCCGCCCCCGGACGAGCCCGTGCCCGACTGCCCGCCCCGCGCGCGGGCCGCCGTCGCCTCCCTGACGCCGGGCAGGCGCGCCCCCTGGATCGCGGAGGCCGCCCGCGGGGGCACCCGCGTCTTCGCGGACGTCGGCTGGGACGAAACGGGGGTGTGGGACCTGGCGGGCCTCGCCGACCTGGAGCACTGCGAGGCGTTCCTGCCCAACGCCGAGGAGGCGATGCGCTACACGGGCGCCGGCTGCCCGCGGGCCGCCGCGCACGCCCTCACCGAGTACGTGCCGCTGGCCGTCGTCACCCTGGGCGCGGAGGGCGCGTACGCCGTCGACCGGCGCACGGGGGAGTCCGCCGAGGTCCCGGCGATCGCGGTGGAGGCCCTGGACCCCACGGGGGCGGGCGACGTCTTCGTCGCCGGCTTCGTCACCGGAACGCTGGCCGGCTGGCCGCTGGCCGACCGGCTCGCCTTCGGGGGACTCACCGCCGCCCTGTCCGTCCAGGAGTTCGGCGGCTCCCTGGCGGCCCCCGGCTGGTCCGAGGTCGCCGCGTGGTGGCGCAGGGTGCAGTCCGTACCGGGCCAGGACCCGGCGGCTCTGCGGCGGTACGCGTTCCTGGAGCGGCTGCTCCCCGACGGGTGCGCCGAGGCGTGGCCGCGGCGGCGGGCGGTTCCGACCATCGGCTTCCCCCGCAGGTCGGCGTGAGCCGGCAGCACGGGGCCGCGCCCCCGGGCCCGGCCCGCCTGCCGCACCCGCGGGACACGGAGCGCGCGCCGGGCCCGCGACAGCCGACCGCCTCCCGGCGCCCACCGGGCGCCGGGGCCCGAACGCCGGTGCCGGGACTCACCCCCGCACCGGGCCCCGACACCCCCCGGCCGGCCCCCACCGTCGTACCGGCGCGGCTCCTCATATCCGCCTGACCGGACCGGCCTGACCGGCCTGACCCGACCAGCCCCACCGGTCCGCCGCCGGGGCCGGTCCTCGTCCGCCCCAGGTCCGCCCCACCGTGGACGCCCACCGCCAGGGACCCGCTCCCCAGCGCCGTCCGGGACCCGACCGCGCCATTGACACGTGACGTTTCCCGCTCAAGCATCAACGGAATCAAGCATGTTCCCGCACCGACGCCCGGCGGCCCGCGGCCGCCGTCGGCAGGCACGGACAGGCCGGGCAGGCACGGACAGGTACCGACAGGTACCGACAGGCATCCGACAGGCACGGACCGGCACACGGACCCCGCATCGCTCATCGCAGGACCCTCAGGACCCCTCCGTCGAAGGACATGCGTCGTGCGCAGACGAACACGCGGCCTCACAGCCCTGCTCGCCGCCTACTTGCCGGCCCTCGCCCTGCCCGCCGTCCTCACCGCACCGGTGCAGGCGGCCGCAGCCGCGCCCGCCGCCGTCGGGGCTCCCCGGGTCACCCCCTCCGCCGACGGCCTCACCCTGAGGGTCCCGCCGAGGCCGAGCGCCGGCGCCCCCGGCTACACCGTGGACGTGACGACGGCTCGGCTGGCGCTGACCACCAGCCGGTCCGGGACCGGGGTCCTGGCCAGCGCGGGCGGCGACACCGGCGCCCTGCGCTTCCGGGCGGGCGGCGCCTGGCAGCACGCCACCCGGGTCACCGGCTGGTCCTGGAAGGACGGCGTCCTCGCGCTGACCGCCGACACGACCGACCCCGGCGCCACCGTGCGGGCCCGGGTCACCCCGTCCGCCGACCGCTACCAACTCGACTGGCACGTCGAGGGGGCCACCCCCGACCGGCTCGGGCTCGCCTACGACCTGGCGTCCGCCGGGCACTGGTACGGACACGGCGAGGCCCAGACCCCCAAGGGCGGCCCGTACACCGACCAGCCCTGGCCGCTGGACAGCGGAGAGGTCACGCACCCCGCCTTCGGCCCGGCCTCGTACCACATGATCGACCCGTTCTGGTTCACGGCGAGCGCGGCCGGACTCCGCGTCGACACCGGGCAGCTCATGGACGTGGCGATCAACGAGGGCGGGGACGGCCTCGGCCGGTTCGACGTCCGTTCGGCCGACCCCTACCGGGCGACCGTGTTCGTGGAGTCCGAGCCCCTGGAGGTCTACCGGGACTACGTCGGCGTCATGGGCAGGCCGGCCCGGAGCGACGCCACGTACGAGCAGTACGCGCGACCCGTCTGGAACTCCTGGGCGCAGTTCTACACCCACGTCGACCAGGCCAAACTGGTCGACTACGCACAGGACCTGCACGCGGCCGGCCTGACCGGGCACACGCTCCAGCTCGACGACAAGTGGGAGTCCGACTACGGGAACATGACCTTCGACGCGGCGGCATACCCGGACCCCCGTGGGATGTCCCGCACGATCCACGGCCTCGGCTTCGACTTCGGCCTGTGGGTGACACTGTGGATCAACCTGAACTCCGACTCCTACCAGTACGCCGCGGACCACGGCTACCTGCTCCAGGACGCGGCCGGCACCGGCAGGCCCTGCACCGTCACCTGGTGGAACGGCACGGCCGGGATCGTCGACCTCGCCGACCCGGACGCCCGGGCCTGGTACACCGGCCGGCTGCGGACCCTGATGAGCGACTACGACATCGACGGGCTGAAGTTCGACACCCGGTTCTTCGACGACAAGTGCGCCCCGCACGAGGGCTACCGGCCCACCGACTACCAGCGGCTCGGCGCCGAACTCGCCGACGAGTTCGACCTGCAGGGCGTCGGCATCCGGGTGCACTGGGACGCCACCGCCCACCGGGCCGGGTTCGTCACCCGCCAGGTGGACAAGGGCACCGGCTGGGACTCGCTGCGCGCCTCCGTCACCCAGAACCTCGCCCTGTCCACGATCGGCTACCCGTTCGTGACCACCGACATGATCGGCGGCTCCAGCGCCCAGCCCGCCCCCACCAAGCAGGTGCTCGTGCGCTGGGCGCAGTCGGCCGCCCTCCAGCCGCTGATGTACTCCTCCACCTCACCCCTCGACACCGTCGACGTCACGACCGGTCGGACGGTCACGTACGACCAGGAGACCGTCGACCTCTACCGCGCGGCCGCCGCCCGGCACGAACGGCTCGCCCCCTACATCTGGGACCAGGTCCAGGAGACGCTGAGGACCGGCGACCCGGTCATGCGGCCGCTGTTCTTCGACTTCCCGCGGGACACGGCGGCCTACACGGTCACCGACGAGTGGATGCTCGGCCCGGCGGTGCTGGCGGCCCCGCAGCTCGCCGACCGCACGGACCGCACCGTCCACCTGCCCGCGGGTACCTGGTACGACGTGCACCGCGGCACGGTGGTCCGCGGCCCGAGGACCCTCACCGGCTACGCCACCCCGCTGGGCGTCACGCCCGTCTTCGTGAAGGAGGGCGCCCCGGGCGCCGCCCGGGCCCTGCGCGCCCTGCGGGAGGGATGACGGCGGCGCGGTGCGTCCGCCGCCTTCTCCCGCATCCCGGACGCGGTACCCCGGAGGGACCACCCCGGGACCACCCCTGGACCCGTCCCCGGACGGAGCACCCCCGGGACCCGGCCCGGACGGGAGGATCCCCCGGACTCCCCCGGGTGGCGGAGCACCCCCGACGGAATGAACCGCCCGTTCGGGGGCATCCACCAGCTCCGGGGATCCGTCGGCAGTCCGGTACGTCCGGCCGGGCCGGACCGGCCTCCGGGGCCGCCGGCCGCCGGAAGGATCGCTCAGGAGGGCGGTGGCCGGGGAGTCCCGGACCCGAAAACTCCTTCGGCCCCGTCAGCCCCCTGGGCGTACCCTGGGAGTCGCGAGGCCGCTCTCAGCTACGCGGCCGTGACGAGGAGGAACCGCAGGCCTTAAGCGCCGGCCCATGACTCAGACACCCACGACCAGCACGCCCGCGCAGGGACAGGCGAGAGCACAGTTCACCGTCCCCGCCCAGCACCCCATGGTGACCGTCCTGGGGTCAGGCGATTCCCTGCTCCGTGTCATCGAGAGGGCCTTCCCGGGGGCCGACATCCACGTCCGGGGCAACGAGATCAGCGCGGTGGGCGAGGCTGCGGACGTCGGCCTGATCCAGCGCGTGTTCGACGAGATGATGCTGGTGCTCCGCACCGGACAGCCGATGACGGAGGACGCAGTGGAACGCTCGATCGCCATGCTCAAGGCGAGCGAGAGCGGAGAGCACGACGGCCTGGAGACCCCGGCCGAGGTCCTGACGCAGAACATCCTGTCCTCACGCGGCCGGACCATCCGCCCCAAGACGCTCAACCAGAAGCGGTACGTCGACGCGATCGACAGGCACACCGTCGTCTTCGGCATCGGCCCGGCGGGCACCGGCAAGACCTACCTCGCCATGGCCAAGGCGGTGCAGGCCCTGCAGTCCAAGCAGGTCAACCGCATCATCCTCACCCGTCCGGCGGTCGAGGCGGGCGAGCGCCTGGGCTTCCTCCCGGGCACCCTCTACGAGAAGATCGACCCCTATCTGCGTCCGCTGTACGACGCGCTGCACGACATGATCGACCCCGACTCGATCCCCCGGCTGATGGCCGCGGGCACGATCGAGGTCGCCCCGCTGGCGTACATGCGCGGCCGGACGCTCAACGACGCCTTCATCATCCTGGACGAGGCCCAGAACACGAGCCCCGAGCAGATGAAGATGTTCCTCACCCGGCTCGGCTTCGACTCGAAGATCGTCATCACGGGTGACGTGACCCAGGTGGACCTGCCCTCCGGCACCAAGTCGGGTCTGCGCCAGGTCCAGGAGATCCTGGAGGGTGTCGAGGACGTCCACTTCTCCCGGCTGTCCTCGCAGGACGTCGTACGGCACAAGCTGGTGGGCCGTATTGTCGACGCCTACGAGCAGTACGACAGCAGGCACGGCACGCAGGACGGCGCCCCGAGGGGCGGCGGGCACGGCAGGGCCGCACACGGACACAAGGGGAAGTAGACCAGCACGACCATGTCGATCGACGTCAACAACGAGTCCGGAACCGAGGTCGACGAGCAGGCGATCCTCGACATCGCCCGCTACGCACTCGCGCGGATGCGCATCCACCCGCTCTCCGAGCTCTCGGTGATCGTCGTGGACGCCGACGCCATGGAGCAGCTGCACATCCAGTGGATGGACCTGCCGGGGCCGACGGACGTCATGTCCTTCCCGATGGACGAGCTGCGTCCGCCGTCGAAGGACGACGACGAGCCCCCGCAGGGCCTCCTCGGCGACATCGTGCTCTGCCCCGAGGTCGCCGCCAAGCAGGGCACCGAGGCCCCGACGGGGCACACCATGGACGAGGAGCTCCAGCTGCTCACCGTCCACGGCGTGCTGCACCTGCTCGGCTACGACCACGAGGAACCGGACGAGAAGGCCGAGATGTTCGGTCTGCAGGCCGCCATCGTGGACGGCTGGCGCGCGGAGAGGGGCCTGACCGGTCCGTCCCCGGCTCCGACCGTGTCATGAGCCCGCAGATCGTCCTCGGCGCGATCGCCCTGGTGGTCGTCGCCTGGCTCGCGGCCTGCGCGGAGGCGGGCCTCGCCCGCGTCTCCAGCTTCCGCGCCGAGGAGGCCGTCAAGTCCGGCCGCCGCGGCAGCGCCAAGCTCGCCCAGGTCGCCGCGGACCCGACGCGCTACCTGAACGTGGCGCTGCTGGTCCGCGTCGCCTGCGAGATGGCGGCGGCCGCGCTGGTCACGCAGGCCTGCCTGCAGGAGTTCCCCGGCACCGGCGAGGCCCTCCTCGTCGCCATCGCCGTCATGGTCCTGGTGTCGTACGTCGCCGTCGGGGTCTCCCCGCGCACCATCGGCCGCCAGCACCCGCTGAACACGGCCACGGCGGCGGCGTACGTCCTGGTGCCGCTCGCCCGGATCATGGGCCCGGTCCCGTCGCTGCTGATCCTCATCGGCAACGCGCTCACCCCCGGCAAGGGCTTCCGCCGCGGTCCGTTCGCCTCCGAGGCGGAGCTGCGCGCGCTGGTCGACCTCGCCGAGCAGGAGTCGCTGATCGAGGACGAGGAGCGCCGGATGGTGCACTCGGTGTTCGAGCTCGGCGACACCCTCGTCCGCGAGGTCATGGTCCCGCGCACCGACCTGGTGGTGATCGAGCGCTACAAGACGATCCGCCAGGCCCTCACCCTGGCCCTGCGCTCCGGCTTCTCGCGCATCCCGGTCACCGGGGACAGCGAGGACGACATCGTCGGAATCGTGTACCTGAAGGACCTGGCCCGCAAGACGCACATCAGCCGGGACGCCGAGAGCGAGCTGGTGACCACCGCGATGCGCCCGGCCGTCTTCGTGCCCGACACCAAGAACGCCGGCGACCTGCTGCGCGAGATGCAGAAGGAGCGCAACCACGTCGCCGTCGTCATCGACGAGTACGGCGGCACCGCCGGCATCGTCACCATCGAGGACATCGTCGAGGAGATCGTCGGCGAGATCACCGACGAGTACGACCGCGAGCTGCCGCCGGTGGAGGACCTCGGCGGCGAGCGGTACCGGGTCACGGCCCGCCTCGACATCACCGACCTGGGCGAGCTGTACGGCCTGGAGGAGTACGACGACGAGGACGTGGAGACCGTCGGCGGGCTGCTGGCCAAGGCCCTGGGCCGGGTGCCGATCGCCGGGGCGTCGTCCGTGGTGGAGGTCCCCGACGGCCGTAAGCTGCGCCTGACGGCGGAGGCGGCGGCCGGCCGCCGGAACAAGATCGTGACCGTCCTGGTGGAGCCGGTGACCGCGCCCGGCCCGGCCGGGGACGAGGAGGAGAAGGCGGAGTGAGGCGGCCGCGCGGGGCGAGGGGCGGGCAGCGGGCATGAGCCCGGAGGAGCTGCGCGCGCTCTGCCTGTCCTTCGGCGCTGCGGTGGAGGACTTCCCGTTCGACGCGCAGACGTCCGCCTTCAAGGTGGGGGGCAGGCTCTTCGCCCTGACGAACCTCGGCGCCCGCCCGCTGAAGGTCAACCTCAAGTGCGACCCGGAGGACGCGGTCCGGCTGCGCGCCGAGTACGAGGAGCTGATCGTCCCCGGCTGGCACATGAACAAGCGCCACTGGAACACGGTCACGGTCGACGGCACTCTTCCCGACCGCCTGGTCCGGGAGCTCGTCGAGGACTCCTACGACCTGGTGGTGGCGAAGCTGCCCCGTGCGGAGCGCCTGCGCCTCGACCGGCCGTGAGCCCCGCACCGCCCGAGCCGGCCCCGGTGATCCGGCCGGTGATGCCCCGAGGGCCCGTGCCCGCCGGCCGTAGGGGCCGCGCGCGGGGGCGGGCTACCCGTGGCGGCGCGGGCGGTGCGGGGCTTCGTATGCTCGGGGCATGACCGACAGCAACGCGCTCGCCCCCGAGGACCGCAAGATCGTCACCCTGGCCCGCTCGGTGCGGGCCCGCAACGGCGTGCCGGAGGGCGCGGCCGTACGGGACGAGACCGGCCGTACGTACGCCGCCGGCTCGGTGCACCTCGCGTCGCTCAGGCTGAGCGCCCTGCAGACCGCGGTGGCGATGGCCGTGGCGTCCGGCGCGACGTCGCTGGAGGCGGCGGCCATCGTCAGCGAGGCCGAGGGCGTCGCGCCCGAGGACCGCGCGGCCGTGGGCGACCTCGGCGGACCGCAGACGCCGGTGCTGCTGGCCGGGCCCGACGGCGCCGTCCGGCTGACCGTCCCGGCGGGGCCGGGGCAGTAGCGCGCGGACCGGGGCGACGGGCCGGGGGCTGCCGAGGCGGCCCCCGGCGCGCACCGTCAGGCCCGGGCCGCAGCGCTCCCGCCGCCGGCTCTTCCCGCTCGTGCGGACGCCCGCCGCGGGCTTCCCGGGGCCTCGGCGCGGCGGGCCGCCGGGGCCCGGTGCGGCAGGTGGTGCCGCGGGGCCTTCCGGATCAGGGACAATGGGCGCCATGAGCGTTCGTACCCAGTCATCCGAGCAGCCGGCCGAGGCTGCCCACCGGGCCGGCTTCGCGTGTTTCGTGGGCCGTCCCAACGCGGGCAAGTCCACCCTCACGAACGCTCTGGTCGGGCAGAAGGTGGCGATCACCTCCAACCGCCCGCAGACCACGCGCCACACGGTGCGGGGCATCGTGCACCGCGAGGAGGCGCAGCTGATCCTGGTGGACACCCCAGGACTGCACAAGCCGCGCACGCTGCTCGGGGAGCGGCTCAACGACGTCGTGCGGGCGACGTGGGCGGAGGTCGACGTCATCGGCTTCTGCCTGCCGGCCGACCAGAAGATCGGCCCCGGCGACCGCTTCATTGCCAAGGAACTGGCGGGGATCAGGAAGACGCCGAAGGTCGCGATCGTCACCAAGACCGACCTGGTGGACTCCAAGACGCTCGCCGAACAGCTGATCGCGATCGACCAGCTGGGCCAGGAACTGGGCATCACCTGGGCCGAGATCGTGCCGGTGTCCGCCACCGCGGGTCGCCAGGTGGACCTGCTGGCGGACCTGCTGATCCCGCTGCTCCCCGAGGGTCCGGCGCTCTACCCGGAGGGCGACCTCACGGACGAGCCCGAGCAGGTCATGGTCGCCGAGCTGATCCGTGAGGCGGCGCTGGAGGGCGTCCGGGACGAGCTGCCGCACTCCATCGCGGTGGTGGTGGAGGAGATGCTGCCGCGGGAGGACCGGCCGGCGGACAAGCCGCTGCTGGACATCCACGCCAACGTCTTCATCGAGCGGCCGAGCCAGAAGGGGATCATCATCGGTCCCAAGGGCAAGCGGCTGAGGGAGGTCGGGATCAAGTCCCGCAAGCAGATCGAGGCGCTGCTGGGGACGCCGGTCTTCCTCGACCTGCACGTGAAGGTCGCCAAGGACTGGCAGCGCGACCCCAAGCAGCTGCGGCGGCTCGGTTTCTGAGATTCCGCGGCCCTCGCCCTGAGGTCGCGCGGGGGCGGGCCGCGTGCGCCCCGCACGGCGTACGCCCGGGCCGGCGGCCGGCGGGCGCCCCCGGGGCGGCGGCGCCTCAGTCAGGCGCGCTGCGCCCGCAGGACGTCCCGGAACCAGCCGTACGACGCCTTCGGGGTTCGCGTCAGCGCCGAGGGATCCGCGAAGTCCACGTGCACCAGCCCGAAGCGGCGCGCGTACCCCTCCGCCCACTCGAAGTTGTCCAGCAGCGACCACACGAAGTAGCCCCGCACGTCGACGCCCGCCTCCATCGCCCGGTGCAGCGCCCGGATGTGGCCGTCGAGATAGGCGATGCGGTCCTGGTCGTCCAGTCCCTCGTACGAGCAGCCGTTCTCGGTGATGACCACCGGGGGGAGCCGGTCGCCGTAGTGGTCGTGGAAGCCCGTCAGCAGTTCCGTCAGGCCCTCCGGCACCACCGGCCACCCCGAGTCGGTCAGCGGGCGGTCCTCGACGGGGAGCAGGGAGAAGGGCAGTCCCGGGGGCAGGGGCACGCCGCCGGCGCCGGCCGCCGCGTCCTGCGGAGCCCCCACCCTCGCGGGGGCGTAGTAGTTGACGCCGTACCAGTCGACGGGTTCCGCGATGGTCTCCAGGTCCGACGCGACCCGCTTCGCGGTCCCCGGCATCAGCTCGCCGATCCCCTCCGGGTAGCGGCCCAGCAGCAGGGGGTCCGCGAACAGGCGGTTGAGCAGGACGTCGTAGAACTCCGCCGCCTCCAGGTCGGCCGCCGCACCCGAGGCCGGCCAGACCGGCCCGTGCGAGTTGGCGATGCCGATGTCCGTGGCCCCGGCCGCGCGCAGGGCCCGCACCGCCAGGCCGTGGGCGAGCAGCTGGTGGTGGGCGGCCGGCAGCGCGTCGAACAGCAGCCGCCTGCCGGGCGCGTGCACGCCCAGCGCGTGGCCCAGCAGGGTGTGCTCGGCGGGTTCGTTGAGGGTGATCCAGCGGGAGACGCGGTCGCCGAGCCGGTCGGCCACCGCCGACACGTACGCGGCGAACCGCGCGGCCGTGTCCCGGTCCAGCCAGTCCAGCCGGGCGGGCAGGTCCCAGTGGAACAGCGTCGGCACGGGCCGTACGCCCGCCGCGCACAGGTCGTCCACCAGGCGGTCGTAGAAGTCCAGGCCGTCGGGGGAGTCCACCCGGGGCCAGGACACCGAGAAGCGGTAGGCGTCCACGCCGAGGCCGGCCAGGAGCGCCACGTCCTCGCGGTGGCGGTGGTAGTGGTCGCAGGCCACCGCGGCGGTCGAGCCGTCCCTCACCCGCCCCGGCTCGGCCGTGAAGGTGTCCCACACGGACGGCGCCCGCTCGTCGGCCGCCCCCTCGATCTGATGGGCCGACGTCGCCACGCCCCACAGGAAGCCGGGCGGGAACTGGGGTACCGGGTTCGTCGCCATGCGCGGATCATCCGCACCGTCGGGTGTGCGAGTCAACGCCCCGGCGGCAAACGGCGGTTGCCCCCATCAGGCAGTGCCGGACGGCCCAGGGAGGGCGCCGTGCCCGGCCTCGCGCCCGGCCTCGCGCCCGGGCACGGCGCCCGGGCACGAGGCTCAGGCGCCCTCCTTCAGCACCTTTGTCACCAGCTGCCGCTGCTCCCGCGTCAGCCGCGGGTCCGCCGCGTACACCGTCCTGCCGTTCACGGTGATCTCGTAGCTGAATCCGTCCGGGACGCCGGCCGGTGGCGTGCCCTGACCGGCGGCCAGCACCTTCTCGGCCAGGGCCTGCCACTCGGGGGCGTCGGGCAGCCCCGAGGTGTCCACCTCGGCGTGCCGTTCGATGCCCGCGAATCCGCCCGTGCGCCTCACCTCAATACGCATGGGTCACTGTCTAGTACGGAACTAGAGCGTGCGCACCCCGACCTGCTCCCAGGCCTTTTTCACGGCGTCCAGTTCCTCGCCGTCGCCGAAGCGCTCGCGGGCCGCCCGGACGGTGAGGGTGGCGAAGTCCGCGAAGAGGGCGTCCTGCTTCAGCCGGCCGCTCGTCAGCACGTCGTACCAGATCCGCCCGGCCCGCTCCCAGGCGTTGCCGCCGAGGGCGGCGGCGGTCAGGTAGAAGGCGTGGTTGGGGATGCCGGAGTTGATGTGCACCCCGCCGTTGTCGCGGCCGGTGCGGACGAAGTCGTCCATCGTGGCCGGCTGGGGGTCCCTGCCGAGGACGTCGTCGTCGTAGGCGGTGCCCGGCGCCTTCATCGAGCGCAGCGCCGTGCCGGTGACGCGCGGGGCGAGCAGGCCGGCGCCGATCAGCCAGTCGGCCTCCGCGGCGGTCTGACCCAGCGCGTACTGCTTGATCAGCGAGCCGAAGACGTCGGAGAGCGACTCGTTGAGGGCGCCGGGCTGGCCGAAGTAGGTCAGGTTCGCCGTGTACTGGGTTACGCCGTGGGTCAGCTCGTGGCCGATGACGTCGATCGGCAGGGTGAAGTCGAGGAAGATCTCGCCGTCACCGTCGCCGAACACCATCTGCTCGCCGTTCCAGAAGGCGTTGTTGTACTGCTCGCCGTAGTGGACGCTGGCGGTCAGCGGCAGGCCGCCGCCGTCGATCGAGTCCCGTCCGAACGCCTCCAGGTACAGCTCGAAGGTGGCGCCGAGGCCGTCGTACGCCCGGTTGACGGTGGCGTCCCCGGTCGCCTTGTCGCCCTCGCCCCGGACCTTCCTGCCGGGCAGTTCCGTGTGGTGCCGCAGGTCGTGGACGGTCCGGTGCGGCCTGCCGGCCTCCGCACCCACCGGCGGGGCGACGGCCGGGGCGCCGACGACCGTGGTCAGGCGGCGGTGGGTGCGCTCGAAGGCGTCGCGCTCCAGGGTGCGGCGCGCGGGACCGGCGAGGGCCGGGTCCTCCTGCTGCGCGAGCCGGTCGAGGACGTGGGGCGGCACGATGGTGCAGAAGACGGGCTCGAAGCCCCCGTTGGTCGTCATGCCCGGCACCTTGGCACCGAGTCATGCCGCTGTCACTACCCGCAACCATGATGGGGGAAAAATGAGGGCAAGCGAGTCAGTGGCCCGGGGTGAGGTGGTACAGGCGTCACTCCGCGTGAAGGGGTGAGTGTTCTGTGCCCTTCCCACCGTTCGCTTCCGTTCGTCCCGGCGGTTCCGCATGTTGGACGCCCCCGCGCGGCCGGGCCCGGCTCGGCTAGGCTGCGGAGCATCATGAGTTTCGGGCTGCTTCTTCTTAGCTGCCGCGGCGAGGGCCTGTAGTCGAGGCCGACCCCCTCCCCGCGGAGTTCGGCGTTGCGCCGTCGGCCGTCCTTCCGGACCGCGCCAGCCGCGGATCTCTTCGAGGAGCCCACGCCATCATGGTCAACCGTCAGCAGCCCAGTTCCCTGCCGGTCCACAAGTACGGCCAGTACGAGCAGGTCGACATCCCCGACCGCACCTGGCCGGACCAGCGGATCACCGCCGCCCCCCGCTGGCTCTCCACCGACCTGCGCGACGGCAACCAGGCCCTGATCGACCCGATGTCCCCGGCCCGCAAGCGTGCCATGTTCGACCTGCTGGTCCGGCTGGGCTACAAGGAGATCGAGGTCGGCTTCCCGGCCTCCGGCCAGACCGACTACGACTTCGTGCGCTCGATCATCGAGGAGGAGGGCGCGATCCCGGACGACGTGACGATCTCCGTGCTCACCCAGGCCCGCGAGGACCTGATCGAGCGGACCGTCGAGTCGCTCAAGGGCGCCCGGCGCGCCACCGTCCACCTGTACAACGCCACGGCGCCGGTCTTCCGCCGGGTGGTCTTCCGCGGCTCCAAGGACGACATCAAGCAGATCGCCGTCGACGGCACCCGACTGGTGATGGAGTACGCCGAGAAGCTGCTCGGCCCCGAGACGGAGTTCGGCTACCAGTACAGCCCCGAGATCTTCACCGACACGGAACTGGACTTCGCGCTGGAGGTCTGCGAGGCGGTGATGGACGTCTGGCAGCCCGGCCCGGGCCGCGAGATCATCCTCAACCTGCCCGCCACGGTGGAGCGTTCGGCGCCGTCCACGCACGCGGACCGCTTCGAGTGGATGCACCGCAACCTGTCGCGGCGCGAGTACGTCTGCCTGTCCGCCCACCCGCACAACGACCGCGGCACCGCCGTGGCCGCGGCGGAGCTGGCCGTGATGGCCGGCGCCGACCGTGTCGAGGGCTGCCTGTTCGGCCAGGGCGAGCGCACCGGCAACGTCGACCTGGTCACCCTGGGCATGAACCTGTTCTCGCAGGGCGTCGACCCGCAGATCGACTTCTCCGACATCGACGAGATCCGCCGTACGTGGGAGTACTGCAACCAGATGGAGGTCCACCCGCGCCACCCGTACGTGGGCGACCTGGTCTACACGTCCTTCTCCGGCTCCCACCAGGACGCCATCAAGAAGGGCTTCGACGCCATGGAGGCCGACGCGAAGGCCAGGGGCGTGACGGTCGACGACATCGAGTGGGCCGTCCCGTACCTGCCGATCGACCCCAAGGACGTCGGCCGCTCCTACGAGGCGGTCATCCGCGTCAACTCGCAGTCCGGCAAGGGCGGTGTCGCCTACGTGCTGAAGAACGAGCACAAGCTGGACCTGCCGCGCCGGATGCAGATCGAGTTCTCGAAGATCATCCAGAGCAAGACGGACGCCGAGGGCGGCGAGGTCACGCCCGGGGACATCTGGGCGATCTTCCAGGACGAGTACCTGCCGAACCCGGAGAACCCCTGGGGCCGCATCCAGGTGAGGACCGGCCAGTCGACGACCGACACCGACGGCGTGGACACGCTCACCGTCGAGGCCACGGTCGACGGCGAGGACACGGTCCTGACCGGCTCCGGCAACGGTCCGATCTCGGCCTTCTTCGACGCGCTGCAGTCCATCGGCGTCGACGTACGCCTGCTGGACTACCAGGAGCACACGATGAGCGAGGGCGCCTCCGCGCAGGCCGCCTCGTACATCGAGTGCGCCATCGACGACAAGGTGCTGTGGGGCATCGGTATCGACGCGAACACGACACGTGCGTCCCTGAAGGCGGTCGTCTCGGCCGTCAACCGCGCCGCTCGCTGACCACTCCCACCGGGCGTTTCGGGTCCCGTCCGCCGGCCGACGGCGGGCGGGACCCGGTCGTATACCGGCCAGCGGCCCGTGAAGGTCACGATCAGGTCTCGTCCGGGGTACTGACTACGGTGCACGATGTGGCTAACATCACGCCAGCACGGCGATGACGCCTGCGGGCAGGTGCCTCCCGTGCCGCTGACGCCACGGGGGAGTTACGGAGGTACGACGTGCTGCCTGGACGGGGACGAAACGGCTGTGCTCACCGGGGTGCGCGTGTGCTGGGGCACCGGACCGCGTGGACGGCCGTCGCCGACGGCGAGTTCTTCTGCCCCGGCTGCGGCGGCGACCGCAACTACCAGCGCCTGACCGGCCGCCGGCGCTTCACCGTCCTCGGGATGCCGCTGCTGCCCCGCGGGGCGACCGCGCCGGTCGTCGCCTGCGCCTCGTGCGGCGGGCACTACGGCACCGACGTCCTCGACCACCCCACCACCACCCGCCTCTCCGCGATGCTGCGCGACGCCGTGCACACGGTCGCGCTGGCGGTGCTCGCGGCCGGCGGCACCTGCTCCCGCACGTCCCTGGAGACCGCCGCGGCCGCGGTCCGCGCGGCCGGCTTCGACGGGTGCACCGAGGAGCAGCTGGCCGCCCTCGTCGAGGCGCTGGCCGCGGACACGGGGCGGTTCCACGAGCAGCCGTGCGGCCCGGGCCTGGCCATAGAGCTCCACGAGGCCCTCGACCCACTCGCCCCGCACCTCGCCTCCGCCGGCCGCGAGTCGATCCTCCTGCAGGCCGCCCGCATCGCACTGGCCGACGGGCCCTACACGCCCGCCGAGCGGGACGCGCTCGCCACCGTCGGTGCGGCGCTGACGATCTGCGCGGACGACGTCTCGCGCCTGCTGGCGGCGGCCCGCACGCCGTCGTGACGCCCCGGGGAGGGCGTGGTCGGGCGAGGGACGGCACGCCGCCGGGGCAGGGAAGGGCGCGAGGGCCTGCCGCGCGGCACGCCACCGGCCCGCCGGCGCGGCCGTGCCGCGCATGCCTCGCGCACCGGTGCCGCGACGCCGTACCGGCGCCGATCAGCTGTGGCGCCCGACCCGCCTGCCGGCCTCGCGGTCCCGGTCGTTCCAGTGGTCCCTGACCCGGCTCAGCAGCAGCACGGCGGGCGCCGCGGCCAGGGCCACCGGACCGGCGTGGCCCCACGACATCTCGCTGCGCCCGTACCGGAAGAAGAGCAGGGAGAACGCATGGAGGGCCAAGAACCCGGCGAGCAGTTTCAACGGCTTCGGCAGGTTCATGGCGGTACGGGTACCCCCGAGCCGTGCCGGACAGGGCCGGCCGTGCACCCGTCGCGGGCCGGACGGCGTCACCGCGAGGCCCCGGCCGGCCGGTGGGAGTTCCGGCGCCCGGCCGGTGGTCAGAGCAGCCCGGCCCCCGCCAGGAACTTGCCCACCCGCTCCGTCTCCTCCGGGGACAGCGGCACCTGGGGCTCCGCCGTTGCCGGGCAGTCGATGACCCCCCGCAGGTGCAGCGCCGCCTTGAACGCCCCCAGCGCGGAGGAACCGCCGCCCATCCGGCCCGGGTCGCCTGCGCGCACCATGCCGAACAGGGCGCACAGCCGCTCCTGCTCGGCCCGGGCACCGTCCCAGTCGCCCGCCCGGCCGCAGCGGTAGAGGCGGACGTAGCCGTGCGGATCGATGTTGGCGAGGCCGGGCACCGCCCCGTCGGCACCCAGCGCGAGCGCCGAGTCGACGGTCAGTTCCGAGCCGGTGAGCAGACTGAAGCCGCCGGTCTCGGGGCGCAGCCGGGTGCCCGTGACGACGTTCCGGAAGCCGCCGAGGTCGCCGCTGGAGTCCTTCAGCCCGGCCAGCACCCCTTCGGCGGCGAGTTCCAGCACCAGCTCGGCGGGGAGCCGGGTGTGCACGGCGAGCGGGATGTCGTAGGCGAGGACCGGGACCGGGCTGCGGGCGGCGACCCGGCGGTAGTGGCGGGCGATCTCCGCCGGGTGGGTGCGGGTGTAGAACGGCGCGGTGACGACGACCGCCTGCGCTCCCGCCGCCGTCACGGACGCGACGTGGTCGAGGACGCGGGGCGTCGTCATGTCGATCGCCCCGGCCAGGACGGGCAGCTGCCCGGCGGCATGGCCGACGACGGCGTCCACGACGCGCCGGCGCTGCCGGTCCGTCAGGAAGGCGGCCTCCGACGTCGAGCCGAGCAGGAACAGCCCGTGGACCCCGCCCTCCACCAGGTGGTCGACCAGCCTGAGAAGGGAGGGGACGTCCACCTCGCCGTCCGGCGTGAGGGGCGTGCAGACGGGCGGGACGACACCGGTCAGCGGGGCGGGGAAGGTCACGAAGGCTCCCTGGGGTCGCTCTGGCGTACGAGGCCGCGGTCGGCCGGTCCTCCTCCACGGGACGGTGACAACGGTAGCGGCGTCCCGGCGCCGACGCGGCCGGTGACCCCGGCGTTTCCCCCCGTCCCACCCGCTCCGGGCCCCGCCCCTGCAGGCCTACCGGCCGAACCGGACGGGCAGGCTCCGCGGGCCTCGGATCAGCATCCCCGGGCGCCAGGTGATCGCCGCCGGGTGGATGTCCAGGGCCAGCCCGGCGCACCGCTCCAGGAGCGTCCGAATGGCGATGCGCGCCTCCAGGCGAGCCAGCGGCGCTCCGAGGCAGTGGTGGATGCCGTGACCGAACGCCACATGACCGCGGACGTCCCGGGAGAGGTCGAAACGGTCGGGGGAGGGGAAGCGCGCGGGGTCGCGGTTGGCGTCGGAAAGGGCGACGAGGACGAGTTCGCCGCCCCCGGGGATGACCGTGCCGCCGATCGTGACCGGCTCGGTGGTGAAGCGGAACGTGGGTGTCTCCACCGGCCCCTCGTAGCGCAGCGTCTCCTCCACGGCGGTGTCGACGAGGGAGAGGTCGGCGCGCAGAACGGCCAGCTGCTCCGGATGCGTGAGCAGGGCGAGGACGCCGTTGGAGATCAGGTTCACCGTGGTCTCGTGGCCGGCGACGAGCAGCAGCCAGGCCATGCCGAGGAGCTCCTCCTGGGACAGCCTGTCGCCGTCCTCGTCCGGGCCGTGGATGAGCGCGCTCATGAGGTCGTCGCCGGGCTGCTGCCGCTTGTTCCCGACCAGCTCCCGCAGGTACCGGGCCATCGAGGCCGCGGCCGCCGTGCGCACGGCGGGGTCGGTGGCGCCGAGGGCGTCGTTCGACCACGTCCGGAAGGACTCGCGGTCCAGACCCGGGACGCCGAGGAGTTCGCAGATCACGGAGATGGGCAGCGGGAAGGACAGCGCCTCGACGAGGTCGGCGCGTCCGTCGGGCGCGGCGAGCATCCGGTCCAGGAGCGCGTCGGTGGTCTTCTGCACGCGCGGGGCGAGCGCCTCCACCCGGCGCGCGGTGAACTCCCGGGCGACCAGCTTGCGCAGCCGTGTGTGGTCCGGCGGGTCGGCCCTGAGCATGTGCGGGCCGGACGACACGGCACCCAGCGGCAGGGAGGGGGACGCCTTGCTCCAGTCCTTGGAGAGCCGGGGGTCCGCGAGCGCGGCCCGCCCGGCCTCGTAGCCGACGACGAGCCAGGCCTCCGCGCCCCCTTCCGGCATCCGGATGCGGTGCACCGGGCCCTGCGCCCGTAACCGGGCGTAGACCGGGTGGGGGTCGCGGGTGAAGGACTCACCGAGCGCGGCGAGGTCGACGATGCTCATGGACTACCACCTCACTGGTAGGGACGGACGGCCGGGGCGGACACTCCGGACGGGGCGCGGGCGGCCCGGTCGGGGGCGGGCCGGACGGCCGTGGGGGTCACGGGTGGCACGGAGGGCAGGACCGTGGAGCGCCGGCGGGCGCCAGGGCGCCGGACGCCGTGCGTCCGCCGGGGCGCGGGGCGCCACGCGGCGGGGCGACCGGGCCGAACCCCCGCTCCGCCCCGCCGGGCACCGCCGCGTCGTGCTTCCGGTAATGGTCCGCCCCCTCGGATCCCACCTGACAGCCCGCCGACTGTAACCCGCACCGCCCCCCGGTGGACCCGTTCCGCCCGCCGGGGGCCGCGCCTCGCCCGGCGGGGGAGCCGTCAGGGACGAGGGCACCGCTCCTCAGCTCCACTCGGGTGAATCCCGTGTTCCGCCGCGGCGTCGCGGTTCCGCGCCGAGAAGGGCCCGCGCCGCCCGCCGTGGACCGCCGGACGTGGCCAACACCCGTCCACGGCGGCCTCTTTGTGGAGCACGGGCACCTGCCGGGCGTGAATGCGCAGCGTCACCGTGGCGGCGCGAGGGTAGAACCCGGAGTGGAGGCGGAGCACGGTGACTGCGGTAGAGGTAACACTCGGGGACGACACCCGGCGCACCGCGCCGGAGAGGCGGAGGACGCAGTGAAGCGGTTACTGCCCGCGCGAGGGGACGCCGGAGCCACTTCGCCGTCGCCCCGGCCGGACGCGGCGGGCCTCGCGCGCGGCACCCCCCGCCCGGTCGTGGAACCGGGCGGCCGTACCGGCGGCGCCGCAGCCCGGGCCGCGGCCACCCGCTGTCCCCAGCGGGCCGTGGAGGCGGGATGAGACCGCCGATCGGTTCCTACGCCGTCGACGTCCGCACCGGGAGGGTGGGCGTGGTGATGGGCCACGAGGGGCCGTACGTACAGCTCAGACCCCACGGCGGAGGCCGGGAGTGGGACGTGGAGCCGGACGCCGTGCGCGGAGCGACCCAGGGGGAGCGGCTCAGCGCGGCGACCGCGTACGCCAACGCCCGCAGCCGCGGCGAGGTGCCCTGACACAGGGGTGACGGCGCCCGCCCGGCCAGCCCGGTCCCGGCGTAGGCGAGAATGGACCGCATGAGTCTGTTCCGCGACGACGGCATCGTGCTGCGCACCCAGAAGCTGGGCGAGGCGGACCGGATCATCACCTTGCTCACCCGCGGTCACGGACGCGTGCGGGCCGTGGCCCGAGGGGTCCGCCGGACCAAGTCGAAGTTCGGTGCCCGCCTGGAGCCGTTCTCGCACGTCGACGTGCAGTTCTTCGCGCGGGGCAGCGAGCTGGTGGGACGCGGGCTGCCCCTGTGCACGCAGAGCGAGACGATCGCCGCGTACGGCGGCGGGATCGTCACCGACTACGCCCGCTACACCGCCGGCACCGCCATGCTGGAGACCGCCGAGCGGTTCACCGACCACGAGGGCGAGCCGGCCGTGCAGCAGTACCTGCTGCTCGTCGGCGCGCTGCGCACCCTCTCCCGCGGCGAGCACGCCCCGCACCTGGTGCTCGACGCCTTCCTGCTGCGGTCACTCGCCGTCAACGGCTACGCGCCGAGCTTCGGCGACTGCGCCCGGTGCGGCATGCCCGGGCCGAACCGCTTCTTCTCGGTCGCCTCCGGCGGTTCCGTCTGCGCCGACTGCCGGGTCCCCGGCAGCGTCGTACCCTCGCCGCAGGCCCTCACGCTGCTCGGCGCGCTGCTCACGGGAGACTGGGAGACGGCGGACGCGTGCGAGCACCGCCACGTCCGCGAGGGGAGCGGGCTGGTGTCCGCCTACCTGCACTGGCACCTGGAGCGGGGGCTGCGCTCCCTGCGGTACGTCGAGAAGTAGCACGCCGGCCGAGACCCCGGCCGGACCCACCGGCCGAGCGGATCCGCCGCCCGACCAGAAGCACCACCCGACCAGCACATCCACGACTCGAGGAGACGAGAAGCACATGGCCGTACGCGGGTTCCTGGGGCGCCAGCGCCGCGAGTACCGGACGCCGGAGCCGCACCCGTCCGGTGCCCGCCCGCCGAAGCTGCCCAGCGAGCTGGTCCCGGAGCATGTGGCGATCGTCATGGACGGCAACGGCCGCTGGGCCAAGGAGCGCGGCCTGCCCCGCACCGAGGGGCACAAGGTCGGCGCCGAGCGCGTGCTGGACGTGCTGCAGGGCGCGATCGAGATCGGCGTCGGGAACATCTCCCTCTACGCCTTCTCCACCGAGAACTGGAAGCGCTCGCCCGAGGAGGTGCGCTTCCTGATGAACTTCAACCGCGACTTCATCCGCAGGACCCGTGACCAGCTGGACGAACTCGGCATCCGGGTGCGCTGGGTGGGCCGCATGCCCAGGCTGTGGAAGTCGGTGGCCAAGGAGCTCCAGATCGCCCAGGAGCAGACGAAGGACAACGACCGGCTCACGCTGTACTTCTGCATGAACTACGGCGGCCGTGCCGAGCTCGCCGACGCGGCGAAGGCCCTCGCGGAGGACGTGCGGGCGGGCCGGCTGGACCCGTCGAAGGTGAACGAGAAGACGATCCAGAGGTACCTGTACTACCCGGACATGCCGGACGTGGACCTGTTCCTGCGGCCGAGCGGCGAGCAGCGCACGTCCAACTACCTGCTCTGGCAGAGCGCTTACGCCGAGATGGTCTTCCAGGACGTGCTGTGGCCGGACTTCGACCGGCGTGACCTGTGGCGCGCCTGCCTCGAGTTCGCCTCCCGCGACCGCCGCTTCGGCGGGGCCATTCCGAACGAGGAACTGCTGGCCATGGAGGGCGGTCAGGACTAGTCCCGCCGCGCCGGGGCGCCGGAGCGCCCGTCACCGGTGCCCCGGGGGCGGGCGGTTGCGGCGTCGGCGGCGCCCTGGATGACGAACTTGTCATGCACTCGACATGCGCCGACGGAGCCGGCCGTCCCCGGGTCACGCCGTCGGCGGCCGGTGTGCTGTCGCACCGTCAGGCGTGCGTTGGCATGAGCGCGCGCACTTTTTTCGCTCCGTCAGGTGTAAATGTCGCCGGAGCAGTCACTCGTGGAGAAACGAAGAGAAACGAACGGTCCGTGAGTTACCTGACGGTCCGTGAGTTACCTGTGGGAATCCTCCGGCATGTCGGAAACTCCCGGTGACGCGCGGCCGTTCGGCAGGACTTCGATGGCGAGGGAGTGGCTGATGAGTGAGCCCCTGCAAAGCGGTTCAGGCAGGTTGCAGCACACCGGCGAGACGGCCAAGGAGCAGGCGTCGGCCACGGCCGGCCAGGCCAAGGAGGCCGCGGGGCAGGTGGCGGAGACCGCTGCGGAACAGGCCAGGGCGGTGGTGGGTGAGGTCCGGCAGCAGGCCGGCACGGTCCTCGACGAGCTGCGCGGCCGCGCGATGAGCGAGGTGGAGGGCCAGACCAGGAGGGCGGCAGGGGCGCTGCGCCAGTGGTCGGACGACGTCGCCGGTCTGGCGGAGCACGCGCAGGGCGACTCGCCCGCCCGGGGCGTCGCCGTCCAGGTGGCCGAGAGCGGTCACCGGGCCGCGGACTACCTGGAGAAGCAGGGCGTGGAGGGCATGGTCTCCGATCTGCGGGGCTTCGCCCGCCGGCGCCCCGGCGCGTTCCTGGGCGGCGCGCTGCTGGCCGGAGTGGCGGTGGGGCGCCTGGCGAAGGCGGCGGGCAGGGCCGGCCAGTCCCCGGCGGGGCGGCGGTCCGAGCAGCAGCAGGCACTGGACGAGGCGGCCACGCCGGCTCCTCCGGCCGGCGCGGTGAACGAAGTGCCGCCGCCCGCGGTGCCGGCGCCTCCGCCGCCCGCCGCACCGCCCGCCATGCCGCCGGCCGCGCCACCCCGGATGCCGCCGCCCGTGTCCCCGCCGCCGGCCGGTCCGGTGACCCGTCCGTTCCCGGAGGTGTGAGGTGTCCTCCATCCCCCCGCCGGGCCCGGCGGATCCCCGGAGCGCGGACAGGTCGGTGGGTGAGCTGCTGTCCCAGGTGACCTCGGACCTGCAGACCCTGTTCCGTCAGGAGGTGGAGCTGGCCAAGGCCGAGATCGGCCGGGAGGCGACCAAGGCGGGCAAGGCGGCCGGCATGTACGGCGGCGCCGGAGTCGCCGGCCACATGACGCTCCTGTTCCTGTCGCTGGCCGTCGTACTGGGCCTCGCCAACGTGATGGACGGCGGCTGGGCGGCCCTGATCGTCACCGCCGTGTGGGCCGTGGTCACGGCCGTGCTGTACCAGCGGGGCCGCGCCCGGATGCGCACCGTGTCCCCCAAGCCCGAGCAGACCGTCGAGACGATGAAGGAGAACGCGGAATGGGCACGTCACCCGACCGAATAAGGGCTGAGATCGAATCCACGCGGGAGCGGCTGAGCGCGGACGTGGACCAGCTCGCCTACCAGGCCAGCCCGCGGCAGATGGTGCGCCGCCGCGCCGACCGGGTGCGTGGCGCGGTCGCGGGCGTCCGGGAGCGGCTCATGGGCTCCGCGGCGCAGACCGCCCACGGGGTCGCCGGCGGGACGCAGTCGACGGCCGGCTCGGTGCAGGAAGGTGTCGGGCAGGCGGCCGGCGCCGCGCGCGACGCGGTGGGACAGGTGGGTGAGGTGGTCAGGCAGGCCCCCGAGCAGGCCGTGCGCCAGACGCAGGGCAGCCCGCTGGCCGCCGGCCTGGTCGCCTTCGGCATCGGTGTCCTGGCGTCCTCGCTGCTGCCGGCGACCCGTACCGAGCGGGAGGCGGCCTCCAGCCTGCTGGACCGCGGCGGTGAGGCGCTGGAGCCGGTGAAGCAGGCCGCCGTCGAATCCGCGCAGCACCTGAAGGAAGGCGTCCAGGAGGTCGCGCAGCAGGCGGCCGAGGAGGTCCGGGACACCGCCACGGACGCCGCCGGCAGGACCCAGGACGAGGCGCGCCGCCAGGCCGGGCAGGTGGGCGCACAGGCCCGTGAGTCGGGTCGGCAGGTCGCCGACGAGGCGCGGCAGCAGCCGGGAGCCGGCTGACCGACCCCGCTCTCGCACCGGAGGGCCGGGCAGGCGGAATGCCGGCCCGCACGGGCGGTGACACCCCGCGGGATGCTCCCCGCGCGCGCCGGACGGTGTGCGCGCAGACCACTGCCCGGAAGACGGAACCAGGGCCCCGGGGGCCGTCCGCGTGCGACGCGGGACGGCCCCCGGGGCCCTGATGCGTGCGGCATCGGGCCGCGTCCTCGAACCCGGGGGCCGGGGGCCGGTGTCCGGGTTCGAGGACGCCGGCCCGCGGGTGCGCCCCGGGCCGGCTGTCAGCCCTCCGTCACCGCGCACTCCGCGCACGTGCCGAAGATCTCCACCGTGTGGGCCACGTTGACGTAGCCGTGCTCGGCGGCGATGGCCTCCGCCCACTTCTCCACCGCCGGGCCCTCGACCTCCACCGCCCGCCCGCACACACGGCACACCAGGTGGTGGTGGTGTTCGCCGGTCGAGCAGCGGCGGTACACCGACTCGCCCTCGGAGGTGCGCAGGACGTCGACCTCGCCGGCCTCGGCGAGCGACTGCAGGGTGCGGTAGACGGTGGTGAGACCGACCGAGTCGCCCTTGTGCTTGAGCATGTCGTGGAGCTCCTGCGCGCTGCGGAACTCGTCGAGCTCGTCGAGGGCCGCCGCGACAGCGGCCCGCTGCCGGGTGGCGCGGCCCTTCACGGGCGGTCCTGCGGTCGTCACCGGATGCCTCCTCAGCGTTCGCGCCTGCCGGGTCATTGTGCCAGTCCGGACCGCGCGCGGTCAGACGCCGACGTCCCGATCGGCCCCCCGCGTGGCCGGAATCGCGCACTCCGCGGGGTCCGCGGCGGGCCGTGCCGCGGCGAGCGCCCGGGCGCGCCGCCGGGCCAGCGGCGCGGCCAGCGCGGTGAGCGCGACGAACGCCGCGATGGTCAGCAGCACGATCGTCGCGCCGGGAGGCACGTACTGGTAGTACGACGTGATCGTGCCGCCGATCGTCACGGTCACGCCGATGGCGACGGCGATCGCGAAGGTGGCCGCGAAGCTGCGCGTCAGCTGCTGGGCCGCGGCCACCGGGACCACCATCAGCGCGCTGACCAGCAGCAGCCCGACGACGCGCATCGCGACGGTGACGGTCACCGCGGCCGTGACGGCGGTGAGCAGGTTCAGGGCGCGGACCGGCAGGCCCGTCACCCGTGCGAACTCCTCGTCCTGGCTGACCGCGAACAGCTGACGGCGAAGCCCCAGGGTGATCAGGACGACGAAGGCCGCCAGCAGGCAGATCGCCGCGACGTCGGATCGCGAGACGGTCGACAGCGACCCGAAGAGGTACGAGGTCAGGCTGGCGTTCGAGCCGCCCGGCGCGAGGTTGGTGAACATGACACCGCCGGCCATGCCGCCGTAGAAGAGCATCGCCAGGGCGATGTCGCCGCGCGTCCTGCCGTACCAGCGGATGAGCTCCATGAGCACCGAGCCGACGACGGACACGGCCGTCGCCATCCACACCGGGGAGGTGGAGAGGAGGAAGCCGAGGCCGACGCCCGTCATCGCCACGTGCCCGATGCCGTCGCCCATCAGGGCCTGGCGGCGCTGCACGAGGTAGATGCCGACGGCGGGCGCGGTGATGCCGACCAGGACGGCGGCCAGCAGCGCCCGCTGCATGAAGGCATAGTTCAGGTACTCCATCAGCCCAGCAGTCCCGTGCGGATCGGCGCGGCGCCCGTGGCGCCGTGCGGGTGGTCGTGGTCGTGAGCGGGGTGGGGGCACCCCCTGCACGAACGGAGCTGACCGCTTGGGGGAGCATGCCGGCCCACGGCCTTCGGTGGCGGGCCGTCGTGCTCCACGCGGCCGTCACGCAGGACCACGGCCCGGTCGATCAGCGGCTCCAGGGGGCCCAGCTCGTGCAGGACCAGCAGCACGGTCGTCCCGGCCGCCACCTCCTCGCGCAGGGTTCCCGCCAGCACCTCCTGGCTGGCGAGGTCCACGCCCGCCATCGGCTCGTCCATGATCAGCAGGTCGGGGCGGGCGGCGAGCGCCCGGGCGATCAGCACCCGCTGCTGCTGTCCGCCGGACAGGGCGTTCGCCGAGTCCTTGGCCCGGTCCGCCATCCCGACCAGCTCCAGCGCGTGCCGCACGGCCTCGCGGTCGGCCTTGCGGAACAGGCCGAAACGGGTCCGCGACAGGCGGCCCGAGGAGACGATCTCGGTCACCGTCGCCGGCACCCCGGCGGCGGCGGTCGTGCGCTGCGGGACGTATCCCACGCGGGCCCAGTCGCGGAAGCGGCGCCGCGGGGTGCCGAACAGCTCGATCTCGCCGGCGCTGACCGGCACCTGGCCGATGACGCTGCGCACGGCCGTCGACTTGCCCGAGCCGTTCGCGCCGAGCAGCGCCACCACCTCGCCGCGGTGCACGGCCAGGTCGACGCCGCGCAGGACGGGGCGTGAGCCGAGTTCGGCCCGTACGCCACGCAGGGATATGACGGGCTCGCCCATGGGGTCCTCCGTGTCGGTCATGTGGTTCCCAGAGCCTTCCGCAGCGCCCGGAGGTTGGCCTCCATGACCTGGAAGTAGTCACTGCCGCGGGATTTCTCGGTGATGCCCTCGACCGGATCGAGGACGTCGGTGTCCAGGTGGGCGTCGCCGGCGATGGTCCTCGCGGTCCGGTCGCTGACGAGCGTCTCGTAGAAGACGGTCCGCACACCGTCGGCCTTCGCGATCTCCTGGAGGTCCTTCACGCGCGCCGCGCTGGGCTCGGACTCCGGGTCCAGGCCGTTGACGGCCTCCTCGGTCAGGCCGTAGCGCTCGGCGAGGTAGCCGAAGGCGGCGTGGGTGGTGACGAAGACCCTGGTCCTGGTGTTCCTCAGACCGGTCTCGAATTGGCTGTCCAGGACGTCGAGCTTCCCGGTCAGCGCGGCGGTGTTCCTCCGGTAGTCGGCCGCGTGCCGGGGGTCCGCCTTCTCGAAGGCCGCGCCGACCCCGCGGGCGACCTCGGCGTAGCGCACGGGGTCGAGCCAGATGTGCGGGTCCGCGGCGCCGGACTCCTCGTGCCGGTGGCCGTCCGTGCCCTCGTGCGTCTCCTGGCCCTCCTGCGCCTCGTGCGCCTCGTGCTCGGCGGCGTGGCCGCCGACCTCGGTGCCGTGCTTCTCCAGCGAGGTGAGGGTGGCGGCGTCGATCTTCGTCCGCACCCCGGACTGGGCGACGGCGTCGTCGACGGAGGGCTGCAGGCCCTTGAGGTAGAGGACCGCGTCGGCCTTCTCCAGCTCGATCGTCCGCTGGACGCTCATCTCCAGGTCGTGCGGCTCCTGGCCGGGTTCGGTGAGACTGGTGACGTGCACGTGGCTCCCTCCGATCCGCTCGGCGAGGAAGGCCATCGGATAGAACGACGCCACGACGTCGAACCTGCCGCTGCCGGCCGCGTCGTCCGCCGCCCGGCCGGTCGAGCAGGCGGACAGGACGCCGAGTCCGAGGGCGGTGGTCACCGCGACCGCGGCCCCGGACATCAGGCGTCGTCGTACGTTCATGACAGTCATTTTCAACGAAGATGGAAACCGTTGTCAAATAGCTCCGGTCGGGAGCCCCGTGACCGGCGGCGAAGAGGCTCTCAACCGGCACCGATTTGATTGAGAGGGAGCCCCCGCCGGTACCCTGAAGCATTCGCTCTGAAGCGTCTCGCTTCGTCGCCCGTCGTCGTAATGAAGAGAGCACCGTGGCCGCCGACAAGATCGACACCATCGTCAGCCTGAGCAAGCGCCGGGGCTTCGTATTCCCCTGCAGTGAGATCTACGGCGGCCAGCGTGCCGCCTGGGACTACGGCCCCCTGGGTGTCGAGCTCAAGGAGAACCTCAAGCGCCAGTGGTGGCGCTACATGGTGACGTCGCGCGAGGACGTGGTCGGTATCGACTCGTCCGTGATCCTGGCCCCCGAGGTCTGGGTCGCCTCCGGCCACGTCGCCACCTTCACGGACCCGCTCACCGAGTGCACCGCCTGCCACAAGCGGTTCCGTGCCGACCACCTCGAGGAGGCCTACGAGGCCAAGCACGGCCGCCTCCCCGAGCACGGCCTCGCCGACGTCAACTGCCCCAACTGCGGCAACAAGGGCCAGTTCACCGAGCCCAAGCAGTTCTCGGGCCTGCTCTCCACCCACCTCGGCCCGACGCAGGACTCCGGCTCCGTCGCCTACCTGCGCCCCGAGACCGCCCAGGGCATCTTCACCAACTTCGCCCAGGTGCAGACCACCTCGCGCCGCAAGCCCCCGTTCGGCATCGCCCAGATGGGCAAGTCCTTCCGCAACGAGATCACGCCCGGCAACTTCATCTTCCGCACCCGCGAGTTCGAGCAGATGGAGATGGAGTTCTTCGTCAAGCCGGGCGAGGACGAGAAGTGGCAGGAGTACTGGATGGAGCAGCGCTGGAACTGGTACACCGGCCTGGGCCTGCGTGAGGAGAACATGCGCTGGTTCGAGCACCCGAAGGAGAAGCTCTCCCACTACTCCAAGCGCACCGCCGACATCGAGTACCGCTTCAACTTCGGCGGCAACGAGTGGGGCGAGCTGGAGGGTGTCGCCAACCGCACCGACTACGACCTCGGCGCCCACGCCAAGGCCTCCGGCCAGGACCTGTCGTACTTCGACCAGGAGGCCGGCGAGCGCTGGACGCCGTACGTCATCGAGCCCGCGGCCGGTGTCGGCCGTGCGATGCTCGCCTTCCTGCTCGACGCCTACGTCGAGGACGAGGCGCCCAACGCCAAGGGCAAGATGGAGAAGCGCACCGTGCTGCGCCTGGACCACCGCCTCGCCCCGGTGAAGGCGGCGGTGCTCCCGCTGTCGCGCAACCCGGAGCTGTCGCCGAAGGCGAAGGGTCTCGCCCGGACGCTGCGCCAGCACTGGAACATCGAGTTCGACGACGCCGGCGCCATCGGCCGCCGCTACCGCCGCCAGGACGAGATCGGCACGCCGTACTGCGTGACCGTCGACTTCGACACGCTCGAGGACAACGCGGTCACCGTCCGCGAGCGCGACTCGATGAAGCAGGAGCGTGTGTCGCTGGACCAGATCGAGGGGTACCTGGCCTCCCGCCTGGTCGGCTGCTAGATCGTCACCGGGGCCGCCCCCCGGAACTGCGGCCCCGGCTCCGGCCGGGGCGGCTGCCGCCCTCGAACGCCGGGCGGGCCGAGCGCATCGGCCCGCCCGGCGTTCGGCGCTTCCGGCGCCGTCCGGTGGGGCGTCGCGGCGGGTCCCGGGTGTCGTGGCGGGCCGGACGGCGCGCGCGCCGGCACGGGGCGGACGCGAGGCCGACCGCCGAGTGACAACTGACAGATATTGAAAATTGTCAGTTGTCATGTCAGGGTGGGTACCCGTCAGGCACCCCGATGAAGGAGCCCTCATGGACACCCGCACCCTCGGCACCACCGGCCCACAGGTCTCCGCCCTCGGTCTCGGCTGCATGGGCATGTCCGCGCTGTACGGCGACGCCGACCGGGCCGAGTCGATCGCCACCGTGCACGCCGCCCTGGAGGCCGGCGTCACCCTGCTCGACACCGGCGACTTCTACGCCATGGGCCACAACGAGATGCTGATCGGCGAGGCGCTGCGCACCGCACCCACCGCCCGGCGCGAACAGGCCCTGGTCAGTGTGAAGTTCGGGGCGCTGCGCGACCCGGACGGCAACTGGAACGGCTACGACGGCCGCCCGGCCGCCGTGAAGAACTTCGCCGCCTACTCGCTCCAGCGCCTCGGAGTCGACCACATCGACGTCTACCGCATCGCCCGGGTCGACCCCGACGTGCCGATCGAGGAGACCGTCGGCGCGATCGCCGAACTGGTGGAGAAGGGGCACGTGCGGCACATCGGCCTCAGCGAGGCCGGCGCCGCCACCATTCGCCGGGCCGCCGCGACCGCGCCCATCACGGACCTGCAGATCGAGTACTCGCTGATCTCGCGCGGCATCGAGGACGAGATCCTGCCGACCACACGCGAACTGGGCATCGCGATCACGGCGTACGGTGTCCTCTCCCGCGGCCTGATCTCCGGCCACTTCGGCCGGGACCGGCAGCTCGCCGCGAACGACTTCCGGGCCCACTCGCCGCGCTTCCAGGGCGACAACCTCCGGCGCAACCTCGACCTCGTCGACGCGCTGCGCACGGTCGCCGAGGCCAAGGGCGTCACGGTCGCGCAGATCGCCATCGCCTGGGTGCTCTCGCAGGGCGAGGACATCGTGCCGCTGATCGGCGCGCGCACCCGGGAGCGGCTCGCGGAGTCGCTGGCGGCGCTCGACCTGACGCTGGAGAAGGCCGAGCTCGCGGCGATCGAGGAGGCGGTCCCGGCGGACGCCGCCGCGGGCGAGCGCTACCCGCAGGCGCAGATGGCCCACCTCGACAGCGAACGCCGCTGAGGCGTCCGGTGGGATCGCGCCGGGGACGCCGGGTCCGGCACGCCCCGTCCGGGCTGCGGCGTGCCGCCGGCTTCCCACGACCTGATTGATCCGCCGGTCAGCGCCCGGGGCCGCCCTCGGCGGCAGCGCGGTGCGTGCCGATATCCGGTTCCGCACCGTGGGCGGCGCGCCCTACCGTGGCGCGGGTGACGACTCAGATGATCATCCTCAACGGTGGTTCCAGCTCGGGCAAGTCCGGGATCGTACGGTGTCTGCAGGCCGTCCTGCCGGATCCGTGGATGGCGTTCGGGTGCGACTCGTTCGTCGACGCGATGCCCGCGAGGATGCGGGCGTCGGACGAGGGCATCGTGCTCGCGGCGGACGGCGGGGTCACCGTCGGGGCGGAGTTCACGGCGCTGGAGGCGGCCTGGAGGTACGGCGTCGCGGCGATGGCCCGTGCGGGCGCCAGAATCATCGTCGACGACGTCTTCCTCGGCGGGCCCGCCTCCCAGCAGCGCTGGCGGAAGGCCCTGGGCGGACTGGAGGTGCTGTGGGTCGGCGTCCGGTGCGAGAGCGCGGTGGCCGCGGGGCGTGAGGTCGCCCGGGGCGACCGGATCCGGGGAATGGCGGCATCGCAGGCGGACGTGGTGCACGAGGGGGTGTTCTATGACCTGGTGGTGGACACGACGCACACCGAGTCGCCGGCGTGTGCGCAGATCATCGCCGCCCACGTCGGCTGACGGCCGCCCGGGCTCCCGCCGGCCCGGCCGCGGCGGGCACCGGTGCCACGCCCGCCCCTCCGGCCGGCCGCGGCCGCCGGCAGCACCCCGGTGGACCTTTCGGCCACGGCACCGGCGCCCCCGGGTACGGTCTAGGGCATGGCACCGAGCACCGAGACCCTGACCGCCGAGCGCATCCTCGAGGCGACCGAGGAGGTGCTGCGCCGTCACGGCCCGGCGAAGGCGACCGTGGTGGACGTGGCCCGCGCACTCGGTGTCAGCCACGGCAGCGTCTACCGTCACTTCCGCACCAAGGCGGCGCTGCGCGAGGCGGTGACCAAGCGCTGGCTGGACCGCACGTCGGAGGAGCTGGCCGGCATCGCCGCCGAGGACCGCGACCCCGAGGCGCGGCTGCGGGACTGGTTCCGGACGCTGTTCGACGCCAAGCGCCGCAAGGCCGGCCTGGACCCCGAGCTGTTCGCGACCTACTCGGTGCTGACGAACGAGAACGGCGCGGCGGTGAGCGAGCACATCGCCGAGCTGACCGCCCAGCTGACCGGCATCGTACGGGCGGGCGTGGACGCCGGCGCCTTCGCCCCGTGCGACCCGGCCGCCACCGCCGGCGCCCTCTTCCACTCCACGGCCCGCTTCCACGACCCCTGCCACGCCACCGAGTGGCAGCGCCCGGACGCCGAGGCCGAGTTCGACGCGGTCGTGCGGCTCGTGCTGCGGGGACTGCGGGCCTGAGCACGGGGGACCGCGCGGACGAGGCCGTCCGCTTCCGCGCCGCGGCACGGTCGCGCCGGAGCGGCCCGGCCGCGGACCGGGGTGGGGCGGTGGCGTACGGCCGCGGGCCGGTCGCGTGGCGCGAGCGGCGGTCGTGTGCGGCGGCGGGCCGGTCGCCCGACGCGAGCCCACCCGGTGTGCGTCAGGCGGCGGTGACGTCCGCGGCCTGCCGGAGCTCCTTCTCCTCCAGCCGCTCGGCGGTCCGCTCGGCGGTGCGCCGGGCCCACCGGCCGGAGGTGACCGCGCCCAGCGTCAGCACCGCTACGCCGCACCCCGTGAGCACCCACCAGCCCGGCCGGGCCGCCGACACGAACGCCTCCCGGTACGACGACGAGCCCACGCCGGAGGCGAGCAGCGCGCCGACCACCGCGACGCCGAGCGCCTGCCCGAGCTGCCGGCTGGTCGAGGCGACCGCGGCGGCCACGCCGGCCTGGGCGCGCGGCATGCCGGACACCGCCGTGTTCGTGATCGGGGCGTTGACGAACCCGAAGCCGACGCCGAACAGCACGTACCCGACGAAGAGGGTCACGTTCGACGTCTCCGCCTCGAAGGCCGCGAAGAGCACGCCGCTCAGGGTCATCGCGCAGCCCGCGAGGACCAGCGGCAGCCGCGGTCCCCGGCTGCCGACCAGCCGGCCGGACAGCGGCGCCAGAAGGAACGTCGGCACCGCCATCGGCAGCATCCACAGACCCGCGTGCAGGGCGCTCAGACCGCGCACGTTCTGCAGGTACAGGGTCGACAGGAACAGGAATCCGCCCAGCGCCGCGAACGCGCTGACCGCGATGACCGTGGCCCCGCTGAACGGCGCCGACCGGAAGAAGCGCAGGTCGATGAGGGGTTCCGCGCGGCGCGGCTCGTACCGCAGCAGGGCCAGCAGGGCGGCCAGGGCGAGGGCCGCGAAGGGCAGGACGGTGGCGAGGCCGGTCTCCGGGGCCTCGATGATCGCGTACGTCAGCGAGCCGAACAGGGCGATCACCAGAACCTGGCCGACCGGGTCGGGACGGCGGGCCCTGGGCGCCCGGGACTCGGGGACGAAGCGCAGGGTCAGCAGGAGGGCGGCGAGGCCCACCGGCAGGTTGACCCAGAAGATCGAACGCCAGTCGACGGCCTCCACGAGCAGACCGCCGACCAGCGGCCCCGCGGCCATCGATATGCCGACCACGGCCCCCCACGCGCCGATCGCACGGGCGCGTTCGCGAGGGTCGGTGAAGGTGTTGGTGATGATCGACATGGCGACCGGGTTGAGCATGGAGCCGCCGACGGCCTGGACCATGCGGAAGACGACCAGCAGTTCCAGGCTGGGCGCCAGGGAGCACAGCAGCGAGCCCAAAGTGAAGATCACCAGGCCAGTCATGAAGACCCGCTTGCGGCCGATGCGGTCGGCCGTGGACCCCGAGAGCATCAGCAGCGAGGCCAGCACCAGCGTGTAGGCGTCGATCGCCCACTGCAGACCGGACGTGCTCGCGTGCAGGTCGTGCTGCATCGACGGCAGGGCGACGTTCAGGGCGGTGTTGTCGAGGCTCACGATCAGCAGGCTCATGCAGCAGATCGCGAGCACCAGCAGACGCCGGCGGTGACTGAGCTCGGGCATGCCTTCATGCTAGCGCCCATCGATAGTGCGGCTAACTAATGACCAATACATGATCTGTGGGGCGGCCGGTGCCGCCGGTTGTCCACAGGCCGGGGCGAGCACGGTCCCGCGTACGGGACAATGGAGCAATGTCCAAGCAGTCCTCCACGCCCGTGTCCCCGTTGCAGATCGGCCCCCACACGGTGCAGCCGCCCGTCGTGCTCGCCCCGATGGCCGGGATCACCAACGCACCCTTCCGCACCCTGTGCCGGGAGTTCAGCGGCGGCAAGGGACTGTTCGTCAGTGAGATGATCACCACCCGCGCCCTGGTCGAGCGCAACGAGAAGACCATGCAGCTGATCCACTTCGACGCGACCGAGAAGCCGCGCTCGATCCAGCTGTACGGCGTCGACCCGGCGACCGTCGGCAAGGCCGTCCGCATGATCGCGGACGAGGACCTCGCCGACCACATCGACCTCAACTTCGGCTGTCCGGTGCCCAAGGTCACCCGCAAGGGCGGCGGCTCGGCGCTGCCGTACAAGCGGAACCTGCTGCGCGCGATCCTGCGCGAGGCGGTCAGCGGGGCCGGCGACCTGCCGGTCACGATGAAGATGCGCAAGGGCATCGACGACGACCACCTCACCTACCTCGACGCCGGCCGGATCGCGGTCGAGGAGGGCGTGACGGCGATCGCCCTGCACGGCCGCACGGCCGCCCAGCACTACGGCGGCACGGCGGACTGGGAGGCGATCGCCCGCCTGAAGGAGCACGTGCCGGAGATCCCGGTGCTCGGCAACGGCGACATCTGGTCGGCCGAGGACGCCGTGCGGATGGTGCGCGAGACCGGCTGCGACGGCGTGGTCGTCGGCCGCGGCTGCCTCGGACGGCCGTGGCTGTTCGCCGACCTGGTCGCGGCCTTCGAGGGGCGGGACGCCGACGTGGTCCGGCCGTCGCTGCGCGAGGTCGCGGACGTGATGGTCCGGCACGCCGGGCTGCTCGGCGAGTGGCTCGGTGACGAGTCCCGGGGCGTCGTCGACTTCCGCAAGCACGTCGCCTGGTACCTGAAGGGCTTCTCGGTCGGCTCGGAGATGCGCAAGCGGCTCGCCATCACCTCCTCGCTGGCGGAGCTGCGGTCCGGGCTGGACGAGCTGGACCTCGACCAGCCCTGGCCGGCCGCGGGCGCCGACGGGCCGCGCGGCCGCACGTCCGGCAACAACCGCGTGGTCCTGCCGGACGGCTGGCTGAAGGACCCCTACGACTGCGCGGGCATCGGTGAGGACGCCGAGCTGGACACCTCGGGCGGCTGAGCCCGCCGCGCCGGCCTGCGTGCCTCAGGGCGCCCGTCCCGCCGGCGCCCTGGCTCCGGTGCCCGTCCCGCCGGGGCTCTCGCTCCGGTGGCCGTGCCACCGGCGCTGCGCCGGGTCCGGGGGACGGTGGCCGTCGTCCCCCGAGCCCGCGCCGGCCGGTCAGCGGCCCGACGGGTGGGGGGTCGAGCCGTAGGCGGTCAGGAAGCGGTCGCGGAAGGAGCTCATCTTCCACACCGGCGCGTCGTGGGCGGGCCGCAGCCCGTCCGACCAGCCCCAGCCGGCGATCCGGTCCAGCACCTTCGGGTCCTTGGCGACGATCGCGCACGGCACGTCCCGGCTGGCGTGGTCGCCGCTGACGCGTGCGATGGGCTGGTGGTCGCCCAGGAAGACCAGCACGGTGTCGTCGGTGCCGTAGCGCTCCAGCCACTGGGTCAGCGCGGTCACCGAGTACTGGATCGACCTGCCGTACTCCTGCCGCGAACGGGTGGGGTTCGTCAGCACCTCCTGTGGCCTGGTGCCCGCCGCCTCGATCCCCTTGAACACCGAGCCGTCCCCGATCCGGTCCCAGTCGACCATCCGCGGGATCGGCGCCCAGGGCTGGTGGCTGGAGGTCAGGATGATCTCCGACATCAGCGGCTTGTCGCGCTGCCTGCCGTGCTCCAGACGCTGGAAGGCCTCCAGCGCGTACTGGTCGGGCATCGTCGACCAGCTGAACTTCGGGCCCCGGTAGCCCATCTGGAAGGCGTTGTAGACCTTGTCGAGACCGTGGAACTTCGCCTCCGGCCAGCCCTTCTGCACGCCCGGCATGATGCCGACGGTGTCCCAGGCGCCCGTCTTGCGGAACGCCTTGGTGAGCGTGAGGTGGTCGCCGGCGGTCACCGTGCGGTAGCGGCTCTGGTTGTCGACCCACAGGCCCGACAGGAAGGTGGAGTGGCCGAGCCAGCTGCTGCCGCCGTAGGTGGCCGACGTCAGCCAGCCGCTCTTGGCGCGGAAGCCCGCCTTCGCCAGGGCCTGCGTGCTCGTCGCCAGCGTCCTGTCGACGCCGGGCGCCATGACCGGGTCCTCGATCGCGCTGCGGCCGTAGCTCTCGATGAACGTGAAGATCATGTCCTTGCCGCGCAGGTCGGGCACCAGCTGGCTGCCGGGTGTCGCGCCGAAGGCGTCGGCCTCGGCCTCCTTGGCGAACGCCCGCTCGTCCCGGATCGTCGTGCGCACCGCCACCGCGCGGTACCGGGCCATCGCCACGGCGTGCTCGGAGGCCAGCGGGATGCCGGAGACCTGGAGGTTCAGCGCCGCGCAGGTCATCCAGACCACGCTGGCGACGAGCAGCACACGGGTCGAGCGGCCGGTGTCGCGGCCGAGGACGGTGCCGAGGCGGACCGCCGCCAGGGCCGTCACGGCGAACAGCACCAGCACGAGGAGGACCACGCCGACGGGGGCGAGCCGGGCCGTCGTCCGGCCCATCGTGTCCGCGACGTAGGACTGGGCGTCGTCCAGGAGCTGCCAGTCCAGGATCACGTTGAAGCTGCGGCCCAGGTACTCGTTGAAGCCGATGTCGGTCAGGTTCAGCACGGTCAGCACGGTCAGCGCCAGCCCGCCCAGGACCGCCGCGACCACCCGCGGCCGCCGCGGCAGCACCGTCAGCACGGCCGCGCCGAGCAGGCCCTCCACCGGGATGCGGGTGAACGCCGCGAGACGGAACTGCTCGCTCTTGTTCGGCAGCAGCAGGGCGACGAGGAGGAGGGCGACGGCGAGGACGGTCACCCCGTGGGAGACCCACCGGGCGGCCACGGGGTGCTCACCCCGCCAGCGCCGCCAGGCCCGCCGCACGGGCGGCAGGCGCAGGGCGGGTGCACGGCGCGCGGTGGCCGAGCGGGCGGGAGTCCCGTCCGGCCCGGCTGCCGCGGCGTCGGTGACGTCCCCGTTGCCGGGGGCGCCGGTGCCGTCACCCGAGCATGGCCCGTCGTCCGCTTCCTCGCCGCCGACGGGGGGCCCGGCGTCCTTGCCCGAGGGGGTGTCGGCGGCCGGGGGTGATCCGGTGGTCGTGGTGTTCGCGCCCGGGGAAGGAGCGGCGACCGTGGCGTCCTGCCCGGCGGGGGGTTCGGCGACCGCGCGGTCCCCGGCCGCCGCGGTGACCGCGGACGGGCCGGCGGACGAGGCATCCTCGCCCGCCGGGACGTCCGTCGTCGTGGCACCCCCGTCCGCCCGGGTCTCCCGGCCGTCCCCCTCGGGCACCCCCTCGCCGCGGGTGTCCGGCGGGGCGACCTCGTTCCCGGTGACACCGGCCGTTTCCGGTGACTGGCGCGTGCTCGTGTCCTGAGGCAACCCGGGGGTCCTTCCGTGCGAGACCGTGACGGTGTGGCGGGCCCCGCGGGGAGGCCAGGCCCGCCGTCCCGTACGGCCGGGCTCCGGCCCCTGTTCACGCGGCCCGGCAAACACCCGGCAAACCACTCGCCAAGGACCGGCCGGGCCCTCGAAGGGAACCGGGCCGCCTCCTGTCACGGCGCCTCCCGGCCGACCCGGGCGAGGCCGTGCGCACGCCCTCCCGGCCACCGGGCACACGGGAACCACCACCTCGCCACCGTCCGGAGACGGTGGGCGTCTCGGGCACGGCGCCGTCGACGGCGAGCGGGCAACGGCTCACGTGGCGGGTGACCGTACGGCCCCTGGCGCCTCCACGGCTTCGCCGCCTCCTGCGGCCCCGACGGTCTCCACCGCTTCGCCGGGCTGTTCGACCCGGACGGCCCTGGCGGCGCCGGCGGCCCTCAGGGCGCCCCCGGCGCCCGTCCCCGTCCTGGTGCTCCCGCCGCGTGTTCCGGCGTCCGCCGGCCACGCGCCGGCCGGGTCCGGTTCCTGCAGCAGATCGAGCGTGAGCGCGGCCGTCCAGCCGAAGCCGAGCGCACCGCACGCCTCACCGGTGTACGGGTCGACGTACTCGGCGAACCCCGTGGCGTCGGCGGTCCGCACGACCGCTTCGCGCAGCGCGTCGGCCCGCTCCGGTTCACCGTGCGCCCGTAGCCCGCGCTCCACCAGCCAGTTCGTGTTGAACCAGGCCGGCCCCCGCCAGTAGCGGTGCGGGTCGAAGGCGTCGCCGAGCAGGTCGTAGCTGGGGACCAGGCGCGTGGCGCCGCCCAGCCCGAAGTGCGGCCCGCACAGGGTGCGCACGAGTGCGGTGGCGACCTCCCGGGGCAGGCCGGGCAGCAGCAGGGGGACCAGGCCGGAGACGGAGCGTTCGGGGATCAGGTCCCCGCCGCGCACGTCCCGGCAGAGGAAGAGGCCCTCCGCCGGATCCCACAACCGCTGGACCAGCGCCGCCGTCAGCCGGCCGGCGCGGGCGTGCCGGGCCGTGCCGGTCGCACCCAGTTCCCGCGCGATCCGCGCCAGCGCGTACTCCGAGGCGATGAGCAGGGCGTTGAACGCCGGGTCCTCCACCGCGAACGCGCCCGCCGCGCCCGCTCGGCTCGCCGTCCGCGCCCCGCGGCGACCGCACGGACCGTCCGCCTCGTTCGCGTCCCACGGACCGCCCGAGCCGGTCGGACCGCCCGAAGCGCCCGGGCCGTTCGGACCGCCCCGGCCGTCCGAACCGTCCGGGTCGCCCGGGCCGTCGCGGTAGCCGCGGTCGCGGTAGTCCGCCGCCAGCCGTACGTAGCGGCCGTAGTCCAGGTCCGTCGGCCGGTCCCCGGGAACGCCGTGGCCGAGGTCGGCGCGGCGGAACGAGCGCGCCGGGGCCGGGGTGACGCGGGCCAGCGGAGCGTCCCAGCAGGGGCTGTTGTCCATCCCCTGCTCCCAGGGGTGCACCACGGACACCAGCCCGCCGCCGCCCAGGTCCCGGCGGTGCAGCAGATAACGGTGCCAGGCCGCGAGCCGCGGGTACGCCCGGGCCAGGAAGCCGCGCGCCCACGACAGGGCCGGGTCGGCGCGGTGCACCAGCCAGACGGCCAGCGCGTGCACCGGTGGCTGCACGATCCCCGAAGTCTGCACGGTGCGCGGGGCTCCCGCGGCGCGCCCGGCGGTGGAGGAGCGCCAGAAGTCGGGGCTCGGGAAGTAGGCGTCGAGCGGGACGGAGGGGTTGAAGACGATGTGCGGGATGCGCCCGTCGTCCCACTGGGCTTCCAGCAGCGTCTCCAGTTCCGTCTGGGCGCGTAAGGGGGAGACGTGCCGCAGGCCGATGGCGATGAACGCCGAGTCCCAGGACCACTGGTGCGGGTACAGGCCGGGCGAGGGCACCGTGGAGGTGCCGGTCCAGTTGCCCTCCAGCACCCGGGCGGCCCTGGCGTGCAGCGGTCCCGCCGCCTCCGTGACCGACGGATCGTGTGCGAGGGGCGGGGGGCCGGCGGTCTGTGCGGAGCCGCGGGTGGCCGGCGGGGACGTGGCACGTGCGCGTGCGGTCTCTCCCGCGCCGTCGGCGGCGAGTCGGGCGGTGCGGTCCACTCGGCGGCTCCCCCAAGGACGTCCGGCCGACCGGTTCGGCGGTGGATACCGCGAGGTTACGCCTGACCAGTGGACAGAACCCGGCGTGAGAGGCGGACTTGGGAAGCACACGGGGCGCACGACCGGTCGGCCCGCGCCGAAACGGAAGGCCATGAGGGGCGGCGGCCGGCCGAGCGCCGGTGGTCCGCCTCAACTGGCAGGTGGCGGCCGGGCGGTGACGTGGCGTGGACCGGAGCAGGCCACCGGGCTGCCGCGGGCGCGACCGTGCAGCCGCCCGGAGCCGGCGGCCGGTTCGCCTGGGTGCTCCCGGCGGCCGGTCACCGGGCGGACGAGGTGTGCGGCACCGCACTGGCGGTACCCGGTCCGGTCGCCGCCGGGACCGGACCGGTCGGGCAGCCGCCGATCATGCCGGCTCGTACGGCGGCGTCGCACCGGGTCGCCTCTTCCAGCCGCCCGCCCGGCGCGCCGGCGGCACGGCCGGGCGCCGGGGCACCGGTCGCGGAGCACCTGTACGCGCCGGAGCGGGCGGGGGAGCGACTGCCGGCGCCCGGGACGTCGGAGTCCGCACCGGCCGGGCGACGGCCCGCACGAAGCCCCCGGACGGGTGACCCCCGGAACGGTGTGGGTGTCCGAGGCCCGCGTGGGACCGGCCGCCGCGCCCGGCCCTGGACCCGCGCCCGGAGCCGCACGACGCTGCCCGTCACGCCCCCGAGACCCGCGTCCCGGCGGCGCCCGGCCTGCGTGCCGATGTCCCGCTGTGGCGCGGTCCGGGAGCCTGTGCCGTTACAGGGCGGTGACGAGGCATTTTCCGGTTCGTACGCCCGTCCGCATGGTGAAATCCCGTGGGCTGTGGCAGCGTGATTCTCGCCACCCTTGATACAGGCACCGCTCAGATGAGCGGATCATGGGCGACTGCATTTCCTCAAGGGGTGGCACTGAGTGCCAGCCCTTGATCGTTCATCGATCGAAAACAATCGTGGAGAGGGGTGCTCATCTGAGCAGAAGGAGGGTTCTAGGGGCGTTGATCCGTTCAAGAAGTGAAAACATCCTGCCGGGACGGCTTGCCAAGCCTTGACTTTCGATCCGGTGGCGGACGACTGGTTACAGGCTCATGACGCACAGGTGGACGTACCCACGAGCCTTTGATCTGGGTATGTTCCTCGCCGTCAGGGCAGCCACCGCGTCCTCGAGGAGTCGAGACCCGTGTCGGAAAACAGAGATCCCCAGGTAGCTGAGCACGGAACCAGCGTTGAGGGCGTGAAGTTCGTTTATGACTTCACCGAGGGCAACAAGGACCTCAAGGACCTCCTCGGCGGCAAGGGCGCGAACCTCGCCGAGATGACGAACCTGGGCCTTCCGGTCCCTCCCGGCTTCACCATCACCACCGAGGCCTGCAAGGTCTACCTCGACAGCGGCCAGGAGCCCGCGGCACTGCGTGACGAGGTGAGTGCGCACCTCGAGGCGCTCGAGCAGAAGATGGGCAAGAAGCTCGGCCAGCCCGACAACCCCCTCCTCGTGTCGGTGCGCTCCGGGGCGAAGTTCTCCATGCCCGGCATGATGGACACCGTCCTCAACATCGGCCTGTCCGACAAGTCCGTGCAGGGGCTGGCCAAGCAGGCCGGTGACGAGCGCTTCGCCTGGGACTCCTACCGGCGCCTGATCCAGATGTTCGGCAAGACCGTCCTCGGCGTCGACGGCGACCTCTTCGAGGACGCCCTGGAGAAGGCCAAGGAGGCCAAGGACGTCACCGTCGACACCGAGCTGGACGCGACCGACCTGAAGAAGCTGGTCACCAAGTTCAAGAAGATCGTCAAGACCGAGGCCGGCCGGGACTTCCCGCAGGACCCGCGCGAGCAGATGGACCTCGCCATCAAGGCGGTCTTCGACTCCTGGAACGGCGAGCGCGCCAAGCTCTACCGCCGCCAGGAGCGCATCCCGCACGACCTGGGCACGGCCGTCAACGTGTGCTCGATGGTCTTCGGCAACCTGGGCCCCGACTCCGGCACCGGTGTCGCCTTCACCCGCGACCCCGCCTCCGGCCACCAGGGTGTCTACGGCGACTACCTGCAGAACGCGCAGGGCGAGGACGTCGTCGCCGGCATCCGCAACACGGTGCCGCTCGCCGAGCTGGAGCAGATCGACAAGAAGTCGTACGACCAGCTCATGCAGATCATGGAGACCCTTGAGAACCACTACAAGGATCTCTGCGACATCGAGTTCACCATCGAGCGCGGCCAGCTGTGGATGCTGCAGACCCGCGTCGGCAAGCGCACCGCCGGCGCCGCCTTCCGCATCGCCACCCAGCTGGTGGACCAGGGCCTGATCGACGAGGCGGAGGCGCTGCAGCGCGTCACCGGCGCCCAGCTCGCGCAGCTGATGTTCCCGCGCTTCGACGACGGTGCGAAGGTCGACCAGATCGGCCGGGGTATCGCGGCCTCGCCGGGCGCGGCGGTCGGCAAGGCCGTCTTCGACTCGTACACGGCCGTGAAGTGGTCCCGGTCGGGCGAGAAGGTGATCCTGGTCCGCCGGGAGACCAACCCCGACGACCTGGACGGCATGATCGCGGCCGAGGGCATCCTGACCTCCCGCGGCGGCAAGACCTCCCACGCGGCCGTGGTGGCCCGCGGCATGGGCAAGACCTGTGTGTGCGGCGCGGAGGAGCTGGAGGTCGACACCAAGCGCCGCCGGATGACCGTGCCGGGCGGGCACGTCGTCGAGGAGGGCGACGTCATCTCCATCGACGGTTCGACGGGCAAGGTGTACCTGGGCGAGGTCCCGGTCGTGCCGTCCCCGGTGGTCGAGTACTTCGAGGGCCGGATGCACGCCGGCGCCGACGACGCCGACGAGCTGGTGGAGGCCGTGCACCGCATCATGGCGTTCGCCGACCGCAAGCGCCGCCTGCGCGTCCGCGCCAACGCCGACAACGCCGAGGACGCGCTGCGCGCACGCCGCTTCGGTGCCCAGGGCATCGGCCTGTGCCGCACCGAGCACATGTTCCTGGGCGACCGGCGCGAGCTGGTCGAGCGGCTGATCCTGGCGGACACCCAGGCCGAGCGCGAGGAGTCGCTGAAGCAGCTCCTGCCCCTGCAGAAGCAGGACTTCGTCGAGCTGTTCGAGGCCATGGACGGGCTGCCGGTCACGATCCGCCTCCTCGACCCGCCGCTGCACGAGTTCCTGCCCGACATCACCGAGCTGTCGGTCCGCGTGGCCCTGGCCGAGTCCCGCCAGGAGCCGCACGAGAACGAGCTGAGGCTGCTCCAGGCGGTGCACCGCCTGCACGAGCAGAACCCGATGCTGGGCCTGCGCGGCGTCCGTCTCGGCCTGGTCATCCCCGGCCTGTTCACCATGCAGGTCCGCGCGATCGCGGAGGCGGCGGCCGAGCGCCGGGCCGCGAAGGGCGACCCGCGCGCCGAGATCATGATCCCGCTCGTCGGCACGGTGCAGGAGCTGGAGATCGTCCGCGATGAGGCCGACCGGGTCATCGCCGAGGTGCAGGAGGCCGGCGGCACCGAACTGAAGCTCGCGATCGGCACGATGATCGAACTGCCGCGCGCCGCGCTGACCGCCGGGCAGATCGCGGAGGCCGCGGAGTTCTTCTCCTTCGGCACCAACGACCTGACCCAGACGGTCTGGGGGTTCAGCCGCGACGACGTCGAGGCGAGCTTCTTCACCGCCTACCTGGAGAAGGGCATCTTCGGCGTCAGCCCGTTCGAGACGATCGACAAGGACGGCGTCGGCTCCCTGGTGAAGGCCGCCGCGCAGGCGGGCCGGGCGACCCGTCCCGACCTGAAGCTCGGCGTCTGCGGCGAGCACGGCGGCGACCCCGAGTCCGTCCACTTCTTCCACGAGGTGGGCCTGGACTACGTCTCCTGCTCCCCGTTCCGCATCCCGGTGGCCCGGCTGGAGGCGGGCCGGGCGGCCAGCCAGTCGGAGGGCAGCGACCACCGCTGACCCCCTGACCCGAAGACCGGCGGGCCACCGCCGGCACAGACCCCGGAGCCGTCGTCGCGGCCCCGACCACAACCGACGCGACGACGGCTCCGGCATCCGAGAGCCCCGGACGGAGGGGCAGCCCGAGCAGCGTGCGCGCCGGGCGGCCGCCCCGCCCGGAGCCGCCAGAGGGTGCCCGACACCTGAGCGCGACACCGCGGGCATGTGCCGGACACCCCTTAGGAGCGGCGGCACCCTGTGCGGGGGCGCCGCGCGCCCGGAGAAGGGGCGGCACCCTGTGTGCGGGGGTGCCGCCCCTTCTCCCTCACGGGGCTGCTGCCCGCGCTGTACGCGGCGACCGCGCCCGGTGTCCGCCCCGACTCCTTCACCGGCCCGCCTTCGCCTCCTGGCGCGGCGCCCCGGACCCGGCGCGACGGGCGAACGGCTGTGGGCGGCCTCGGAACGGCGGACGGGGGTGTCGTACGACGACGCGCTCGGCCGGGGGCAGCGGCCCGCCGGCACCGGCCGGACGCGCCCCTCGAAAGCCCGCGGCCGCCCACCGGTCCCGCGGCCCGGCGGGGTCGGTGGGCGGCCACCGGCCCCGCGGCCCGGCGACCCGGTCGTCCTACCCCGCGGCCCGCACCTCGTACGCCGGCACCCGTACCGCCGCGTCGTCCAGGCACTGACCGGAGACCAGGTCGAAGCGCTGCTTCAGCAGGGGCGAGGCGACGAACGGGCGGCCCCGGTGGCTGCCGGTCAGGCCGCGGGAGAGGACCGCGGCGCCGGTGAACGGGTCGCGGTTGCCGATGGCGTACAGATGGCCGTGGCGGTCGCGGAACAGGGCGGCCTGGTGGCCGTCCGGCAGCAGCGCGGCCACGCCCCGGCCCGGGAGCAGGGCCGTGAGGTCGCAGACCGTGAACCAGCCGCCGTCGAGCAGCAGCTGGACCTTCGGGGCGGTCGTTGTGGGTGCCGGGGTCATCGCGGGGAGCTTCCTTCCAGGGCTTCTGCGGTGCCGGCGGGCGGCGTGACCCCCGGCCGGGCGGCATCGGCGTCTCGGGGGCGCACGCCCACGGACAGCAGCGGCAGGTCGGGCTTGGACTGCTCGCGCTCGGGCACGAAGCCGACGACCGGGTCGGGGGTGTCCGGCGCGTTGACGAAGGACACGAACCGGGCGAGCCGGTCCGGGTCACCGAGTGTCTCGGCCCACTCGTCGCGGTAGTGCGCCACGTGCGCGGCCATCAGCGACTCCAGCTCCGCGCAGACGCCGAGCGAGTCGTGCACCACCACGTCCCGCACGTGGTCGACGCCGCCCGGGATCCGCTCCAGCCACGCGCTCGTGCGCTCCAGACGGTCGGCGGTGCGGATGTAGAACATCAGGAACCGGTCGATCAGCCGCACCAGTTCGGCGTCGGACAGGTCCTGCGCCAGCAGGTCCGCGTGGCGCGGGGTGGCGCCGCCGTTGCCGCCGACGTAGAGGTTCCAGCCGCTCGCGGTGGCGATGACGCCGAAGTCCTTTGAGCGGGCCTCGGCACACTCGCGGGCGCAGCCGGAGACGGCCGACTTCAGCTTGTGCGGCGACCTCAGTCCCCGGTAGCGCAGCTCCAGGTCGATCGCCATCCGCACGGAGTCCTGGACGCCGTAGCGGCACCAGGTCCGCCCGACGCAGGACTTCACCGTGCGCAGCGACTTGCTGTAGGCGTGGCCGGACTCGAAGCCGGCCTCCACCAGCCGCGCCCAGATCGACGGCAGCTGCTCCACACGCGCGCCGAACAGGTCGACGCGCTGGCCGCCGGTGATCTTCGTGTAGAGCCCGAAGTCCCGTGCCACCTCGCCGATCACGATCAGCTTCTCGGGGGCGATCTCACCGCCCGGGATGCGCGGCACCACCGAGTAGGAGCCGTTGCGCTGGAGGTTGGCGAGGAAGTGGTCGTTGGTGTCCTGCAGCGCCGCCTGCTCGCCGTCCAGGACGTAGCCGTCGGCGCCGATCGCCGGGGCGAGGGAGGCGATGATCGAGGCCACCGCGGGCTTGCAGACCTCGCAGCCGTCGCCGCCGCGGGCCGCCTCCCGGCCGTACCGGTCCAGCAGGTCCCGGTAGGACGTGATGCGCAGGGCGAGGACGATCTCGTACAGCTGCCGGCGGGTCTGCCCGAAGCAGCCGCACAGCCCCTTGTCGACCTCGGCGCCGCCCGCCTCCAGCTCGACGGCGACCAGCTGGGTCAGCACCTTGACGCAACTGCCGCAGCCGGTGCCGGCCCGGGTGGCCTTCTGCACCTCGGGCACGGTGGCGCACCGGTGCTCCGTGACCGCCCCGCGGATAGTGCCCTTGCTGACGTTGTGGCAGGAGCAGACGACCGCCTCGTCCGGCAGCGCGGACGGGCCGAGCCGGGCGGGCTCCCCGGCGGCGGCGGGCAGGACCAGCGCCTCGGGCGCGACCGGCGGCACCGAGCCGGTCAGCGCGCGCAGCGTGCCGTACGCCTCCGCGTCGCCGACCAGGATGCCGCCGAGCAGCGTGCCGTCCCGGCCGAAGACCAGCTTCCGGTACAGCCCGGCGCGGGAGTCGGAGTAGACGACGTCCAGGCAGTCCTCGGTGGTGCCGTGCGCGTCGCCGAAGGAGGCCACGTCCACGCCGAGCAGCTTCAGCTTCGTGGACAGGTCGGCGCCGGTGAACGCGGCCGTCCCCCCGCCGCCTTCCGCGATCGTCGCGGCGGCCGTCTCCGCCATCTCGTAGCCCGGCGCGACCAGGCCGTACACGCGGCCGTCCACGGCCTGCGCGCACTCGCCGATCGCGAACACGCGCGGGTCGGTGACCGTGCGGCACCGTTCGTCGACGGTGATGCCGCCGCGCTCGCCCACCGTGAGCCCGCAGTCCCGGGCCAGCCGGTCGCGGGGACGCACACCCGCCGAGAACACCACCAGGTCCGTGGGCAGTTCGGAGCCGTCGGACAGCTTCATCGCGCGCACCGCGCCGTCCTCGCCCACGAGGATCTCCTGGGTGCCCGTGCCGGTGTGCACGCTCAGGCCCATCTCCTCGATCGTGCGCAGAAGCGCGGCCCCGCCGCCGTCGTCGACCTGCACCGGCATCAGGCGCGGCGCGAACTCCACGATGTGCGTGGCCAGTCCGAGGCCCTTGAGCGCGCCGGCGGCCTCCAGGCCGAGCAGTCCGCCGCCGACCACGGCACCGGTCGCCGCCCGGCTCCCGGCGTACGCCTCGATGGCGAGCAGGTCCTCGACGGTGCGGTAGACGAAGCAGCCCTCGGCGTCCCTGCCGGGGACGGGCGGGACGAACGGGGCGGAGCCGGTGGCGAGGACGAGGACGTCGTAGGGCACGGTGAGCCCCGAGCGGGCGGTCACCGTCCGCGCCGCGCGGTCGACAGTCTCCGCCGGGTCGCCGACGTGCAGTTCGATGCCGTGCCCCGCGATGAACGCCGGGTCGGTCAGGGACAGGTCCTCGGGTGTCCGCCCCGAGAAGTACGAGGTGAGCTGCACGCGGTCGTAGGCGGGGCGGGGCTCCTCGCAGAGCACGACCACGCGGTGGGTGGCGGTCAGGCCGCGCCCGGCGAGCGCTTCCAGGAAGCGCTGGCCGACCATGCCATGGCCGACGAGCACGATCGTGGGGGTGGCCCCCGGGGTGGCGGTCATTCAGGAGCCTCCGTGGTCGGTGAGCAGATGCAGCAGGGGGCCGCGGTCCGCGGGCAGCGGCTCCGCCCCCTCCCAGGCGCGGGCGAGCGCGCCGACCGTGCCGACGTCGCCGACCAGGACCCCGCCGACCAGGCGGTCGTCGCGGACGACGACCCGGCGGTAGGTGCCGCGGGTGGCGTCGGCGAGCTGCACGACGTCGTCGCCGGGGCCGGGTTCGGGCTCGCCGAACGCGGCCAGGTCGAAGGGCGCGTCCGGGCCGGTCAGCGTGAGCCGGGTCAGGGAACGGGTGCCCCGGTACCGGGCGCCGGCGTCCCCGGCGAGTGACCGCGCCAGCACGTCGGCCTGTTCGAGGGCAGGAGCCGCGAGGCCGTACAGCGTGCCGTCGTGCTGGGCACAGTCGCCGACGGCGCGGACGCGCGGGTCGCGGGTGCGCAGCGCGTCGTCGACGACGACGCCCCTGCCCACGGCCAGGCCCGCCTCCTCGGCGAGGCCCGTGCGCGGGCGGACGCCGCAGGCGAGGACCACGAGGTCGGCGTCCAGGGCGTAGCCGTCGGCGAGCTCCACCGAGCGGACCGCGCCACCCGGGCAGCGGACGTCGCGGACCCGGCACTCGGTGTGCACCTCCACGCCCAGGTCCGTCAGGTGCCGCAGGACCAGCCGCGAGGCCCCGGGATCCAGCCGGCGCTCCATCAGGCGCTCCGCCTGCTGGACGAGCACCACCCGGGCACCGCGCAGCGCGAGGGCGCGGGCGGCGGACACGCCGAGCAGCCCGCCGCCCACGACGACCGCCCGCGCCCCCGGCCGGACGGCCCGGGACAGGCCCAGGCAGTCGTCCAGGGTGCGGAAGGCGTGGACGCCGCCGGGCAGGCCGTGGCCGGCGGCGCCGAACAGGCCCCGCAGCGGCGGCAGCACCGGGTTGGAGCCGGTGGCCAGCACCAGCGTGCCGTATCCGATCACCGAGCCGTCCGCGCAGCGCACCGCGCGCGCCGCACGGTCGATACCGGTGACCCTGGCCCGGACCAGCCAGGCCGGCGCCGGCAGGGCGATCACCTCGGGGGCGTACCGGCCGGCCAGCACCTCGGCGAGCAGGACCCGGTTGTACGGGCGGTGCTCCTCCTCGCCGACGAGCAGCGCGGGCGTGCCGAGCTCACCGAGCCGCCGGGCGAGCGTCACCCCCGCCAGTCCGGCGCCGATCACCACCACGGGCGCGTTCGAGGTCATGTACGGCAGCGTGCGGCGTGGACGTTACCCGGCCGCATCACGGCTGTTTCCCACGGGGAACGCTGCCCTCAGCGGGCGGCGGGGGAGGGTGTGAGGGGTCCGGGGAGCTTCCCGGCCCCGGCCCGGCGGGTGCCCGTCCGGCGGTCAGCGGCTCCCCGTCAGATGGGCGAAGACGACGACGTTGCCCAGGTAGCCGGTGCTGCGCGAGTAGCCGCCGCCGCACGTGATCACCCGCAGTTCCGGGCGTTTCGCGGCGCCGTAGACCTTGTCGTCGGGGAAGTGGCTGGCCTGGTAGACCTCGATCGCGTCCACGGTGAACACCGCCACCCCGCCGTCGCGCCGGTCCACCTCGATGACGCTGCCCTTCCGCAGTGCGCCGAGGTCGTAGAAGACGGCGGGACCCTCGGTGTTGTCGACGTGCCCGGCGACGATCGCGGTGCCGGTCTCGCCCGGGGTGGTGCCGGCCTCGTACCAGCCGGCCAGGTTCCTCTCCTCGGCGGGCGGGACGTCGAGGCTGCCGGAGGCGGTCAGGCCGAGGCCCATCAGGGGGGCGTCCACGCGGATCGAGGGGATGCGGATGCGGTCCGGCGGGGAGGGCGGCAGCGCGGGCGCCGCGAGCCGTTCCGCGCCGCCGTCGCTCACGCCCTCGGCGGCGGCCGGCTGGGGCGGGGCGTGCGTCTGGGAGCCGCTGTGCAGCAGCCAGGCGCCGCAGCCGAGGGCCGTCAGGGTGCAGGCCGCTATCGCGGCGTTGCCTATCCTTCGCATGGAAACCCCTCTCCCGGAGTCGGAGCCCCTCACCCCCTCCAGGCCGCGAGGGGCGTCGGGCCCGGAGGGGGAGGGGGCGTGCGGTACCGGCGGACGGACGGCGGAGGACGTCCGTCAGATCCCGTCGTCGTCTCTCACCCGGCGATGCAGGAGCCAGGTACCGCCCGCGGCCGCGACGGCGAGCGCCGCCACACCGGCCGTGGTGCGCACGGGGTCGCGGTCCACGGCGCCGCCGACCCCCGTCCTCATACTTCCCTGGGGCTGGACCCGCGTCTCCGCCTTGGTGAGCCTGACCACCAGGTCGCCCCTGACCTCCCGCCCGTCCCCGGCGCACGCCGCGACGATCTCGTACGTCCCCGGCTGGGCACCCGGCGGCACCTCGAACTGGCCGACCGCCTCGCCCTTCTGCGTGCCGGGCGCCAGCGTGAACGGGCCGGCGCCGACCGCGCTGGCGTCGCCCGCCGCGGTGGCGCTCCCGACGCACGCCCTGGTGTTCACGGACACCTTCCCGCCCGGCAGCACCGTGGACGGGTACACCTCCAGGCGGCCGGCGTCCACGCCGTGGGCGCCGGCGGCCGGGCCGCTCGCGGCCACGACGGCGAGCGCGGTGCCGGTCAGCAGACGGGCGGTACGTCGCATCGGTGCTCCTCCGAGCTTCGCGGTGGGGGCGCGGCCCGCGGCACCCGCTTGTGCCGCTGCGTCGGTCGCGCGCCCCTGCCCTTCCGAGGTAACGGGCTGGGCCGCCCGCCCGCTTCCTGAGGCCCCGTCAGGATTGGGGTGATCGGGTGTCCGCACGCCTGCCGGAAGGGTGCCTTCCGCGTGGCGTTTCAGCAGGTCGTCCCAGGTGCGGCTGACGCGGCGTCGAAAACACCCCGAAGGGTGCGGGACGCGGGGGTGAACGGGTGGCCGGCGCGCCCGGGCCCGGGCCGTCCCGCGCGCCGGCGGCGCGAGCTCCGCCGCGCGGCCCCACCGGGGCGCGTCCCCGCGGCTCCCTCCCGCCCGTCACGGCTTGACCTCAAGAAAGCTCGAGGTATCAGGCTGGACCGCATGCAGACGACTTCCGGCTCCCACGCCGCTCCCGCCCCGCTGAACGTCACTCTCGTCGTCGGCAGCAACCGCGAGGGCCGTTTCGGCCCCGTGGTCGCCGACTGGCTCCTGGGCCACCTCCGCGACCGCGACGACGTCGTCGTACGGGTCGTCGACGTCGCCGAGGCGGACCTGCCGACGAGCTTCACGCGCACCCCGGAGGCCACCGCGGCCCTGGCGCAGATCACGCCGGGGCTCGCCCGGGCGGACGCGTTCGTGGTCCTCACGCCCGAGTACAACCACTCCTACCCGGCGGGGCTGAAGAACCTCGTCGACTGGCACCACGCCGAATGGCGGGCCAAGCCCGTCGCCCTCGCCTCCTACGGCGGCCTGGCCGGCGGCCTGCGCGCCGTCGAGCACCTGCGCCAGGTCTTCGCCGAGCTGCACGCCGTGACGGTCCGCGACACCGTCTCCTTCCACAACGCGGGCGCGGCGTTCGACGACGCGGGCCGCCTGCGCGACCCCTTCGGGCCGGACGCGGCGGCCAAGACGATGCTGGACCAGCTGGTGTGGTGGGGGCAGGCGCTGCGGGAGGCGCGCGAGCGCAGGCCCTACGCGGCCTGACGGAGCCCGCCCGCGGACGCCGGAGGCCGGCGCCCCCTGGGGACGCCGGCCTCCTCCGCCGTGTTCGGGTGCCGGGCTCAGCCCACGCCGACGGCGCTCCAGGCCGCCGCGACCGCGTTGTACTCGGTGCTGCCGGAACCGAACAGGTCCTTCGCCGCGTTCAGCGTGGCCGTCCGGGCACCCGCGTAGTTCGTCGACGAGGTCATGTAGACCGTCAGCGCGCGGTACCAGATCTTGCCGAGCTTGTCGTGGCCGATGCCGGTGACCGTCGAGCCGTTGCACGTCGGAGAGTTGTAGCTGACGCCGTTCACCGTCCTGGCGCCGCTCCCCTCGGCGAGCAGGTACGCGAAGTGGTTGGCGACGCCGGAGGAGTAGTGCACGTCCAGGTTGCCCACCGAACTGCTCCAGCAGTCGGCCGAGTTGCCGTCCCGGGAGGGCTTGTCCATGAACCGCAGCGCCGGCTGGCCGAAGCCCGGGCGGACGATCTCCTCGCCGATGAGGTAGTCACCGGGGTCGGAGGAGTTGTTCTCGTACCACTCCACCAGCGTGCCGAAGATGTCCGAGGTGGCCTCGTTCAGGCCGCCGGACTCGCCCGAGTACGTCAGCGCCGCCGTCTTCGAGGTGACGCCGTGCGACATCTCGTGGCCGGCCACGTCCAGGGCCACCAGCGGCCCGAACGTCGTGCCGTCGCCGTCGCCGTACGTCATGCAGAAGCAGCTGTCGTCCCAGAAGGCGTTGTTGTAGTTGTTCCCGTAGTGGACGCGGTTGTACGAGCCCTTGCCGTCGCCGGCGATGCCGTTGCGGCCGTGAACGTTCTTGTAGTAGTCCCAGGTCGCGTTGGTGCCGTACTGCGCGTCGACGGCCGCCGACGCGCGGTCCGCCGTCGTGCCGGAGCCCCAGTGGTTGTCGGCGTCGGTGAACAGCGTCGCGGGGGCACGGCTGAAGCAGATGCCGAGGATGCACAGGTCGGTCTTGTTCGCCGCGTCACCCGTGTACGTGCCGCCGCGCGTGGGGTCCTTGAGCTGGTACGCCGACCCCGACTGCGTCGTCTGGAGCGGCACCGTCCCGCTGTAGAGCGACGCGCCGTCGCCCGTCGCCGTCTCGATGCTGTCCCACGCGTCGATCCGGGCACCGGTGCGGGCGTCGGTGACCACTGTGCGCGCGACCGGGTTGCCGAGCGAGTCCATCGCGACCGCGTTGGTGCGCCACGCGAGCTTCGGGCTCCCGTGCAGGGCGTCGACGACGAGCTGCGGCTTGGCCGTCAGCTTGCGCAGCGTCTCGCCCCGGTTCGCGGCGCGCAGGTCCTTCGAGGCGAGGTCGGCGGCGCGCGGCGCGGACAGCGCGGGGGTGACGCCGGGCAGGGAGATGGCGCTCTTCACGGCGCGGTCCGCGGCGCGGTAGGTGCCGTTCGGGGCCAGGTGGACCACGAAGTCGCCGCCGAGGACGGGCAGGCCGCGATAGGTCCGGTCGTAGCGGACGTGCTGCGTGCCGTCCTTGTCGACGATGACGTCGCGGACGGCGGTGTCCTGGGCGGAGGTCAGCCCCAGGGCCGCCGCATGGTCCGCCACCGCCGAGGCGGCGTGGCCGACGGCCTCGGCGCGGGTGGGTCTGTCCGCGGCGTGTGCGGCGGGGGAGAGCGCGGCGGCCAGCAGGGCGGCCGCGGTGGCGGTTATCCCCGCCGTGGCGAGACGGGAGCCTCGGTTGTGCCGTGTCCGACTCATCGGTCTCCTTGAGCGCGGGCGCCCTGGGGCGCGTGGGGTGGCACTGATGGCCCCTCAGGTTTAAGGGACCATGACATGTCATGTCCATAGCGTCCACGGGGGGATGTGTGAGGGGAGAGAATCGTTTCTGTGCCCCTCCCGTTCGTCGTGCGGGGCACCCCGCGTCCAGGTGAGCCCGACAACGGTCCGCCCCCGGGCGGCTGCACGGGCGGCGTCGTACCGGGCCTGACGGCCTCCGCCCGGAGCGCGGACGCGGATCGGCGCCCCGGCGCCGGCCGGGTCGCGCGGTACCGCACGAGGGCCCCCGGCCGCCCCCGTCGCGCCGTGGAGCGGCCGGACGGTCGGCGCACGGTGTCACCGCCCCACCGCCGGCCTACGGGGAACTCCCGCCGGGGTGGGCCGCCTGAAGGCGCACGAGCGGGGGCACCCGCGCGGCCGCTACGCGCGGGTGAAGCGCCCGCGGGCCCGCCGGCCGGCGGCGCGGGCCCGGGCGCACGTTTGCTGCCCCGACCGTCACCGCCCGCCCGCGGGGCCGGGGAGGCGCATCGGGGGGCAGCGACCGGTGGGTTCGGCGTCGAACGGCGCCGGCCGTTACCGGGGTTGGGTGACGGCCGGGTGAGGACGCCGGGCCGGCAGGCTCACCGGGGCTGGACGGGCGCACGCGCACCGCGCGTCGCCCGGCGCGCAACGGTGCCGGCCGTCAACGAGGTTGGGCGACCGCCCGGCGCGGGACGTCGGGGCCGGTCGGTTCACCGGCGCTCGGCGGGCTCCACCGGTACCGCGCGTTGCCCGCCGCCTGAGCGGTGCCGGGCGTCACCGGGGTTCCGGGACAGCCTGGCGGGGGCGCTGGACCGGCCGGTTCACCGGGGCTCGGGGGCCCACCCGTACCGCGCGTCGGCCGCCGGTGAGCGGTGCCGGCCGTCACCGGGGTTTGCGCGACCGTCGGGCGGGGGTGCCGGGGGCGCTGGACCGGCCGGTTCACCGGGGCTCGGGGGCCCACCCGTACCGCGCGTCGGCCGCCGGTGAGCGGTGCCGGCCGTCACCGGGGTTTGCGCGACCGTCGGGCGGGGGTGCCGGGGGCGCTGGACCGGCCGGTTCACCGGGGTTCGGCGGGCTCCAGCCGTACCGCGCACACCTTGAACTCCGGCATCCGGGAGTCCGGGTCCAGGGCCGGGTTGGTCAGGGTGTTGGCGCGGCCCTCGCCCGGCCAGTGGAACGGCATGAACACCGTGTCCGGCCGGATACCGCTCGAGATCCGCGCGAGCGCCACCGCACGCCCGCGCCGCGACACCACCGCGACCGGCTCGCCCTCGACCGCCCCCACCCGCGCGGCCAGCCGCGGGTGCAGCTCCACGAACGGACCGGGTGCGGCGGCGTTCAGCTCGCCGACGCGCCGGGTCTGCGCACCGGACTGGTACTGGGCCACGACCCGGCCGGTGGTCAGCAGCACCGGGTACTCGGCGTCGGGCTCCTCGGCGGCCGGCCGGTGCGACACGGCCGCGAACCGGGCGCGCCCGTCCGCGGTGGCGAAGCGGTCCAGGAACAGGCGGGGCGTGCCGGGGTGGACGGCGGGCACCGGCTCGCCGCGCGCGTCGTCCCGCGCGGGGCCGTCCGCGCGCCCGGCGGGGGCGGCGTCTCCTGCACCGGCCGCGTGCGGCCGTACCGGCGGGGCGGCGGCCGCGTCCGGTGGGGAGTGTGTCGCCCCGGCCCCGTCCCCCGGGAGGGCCGGGCAGGGCCAGAAGACGCCGTTCTCCTCCGCGAGCCTGCGGTACGTGATGCCGGAGTAGTCCGCGGGTCCGCCCGCGCAGGCCCGCCGCAGTTCCTCGAAGACCTCCTCGGGGTCGGTGGGGAAGCCCTTCTCCACGCCCAGGCGGGCCGCCAGGCCGCGCAGCACGTCCAGGTCGCTGCGGACCCCGTCCGGCGGGGTGATCGCGCGTCGCCGCAGCAGCACCCTGCCCTCCAGACTGGTCGTGGTGCCCGACTCCTCCGCCCACTGCGCGACCGGCAGGACGACGTCCGCGAGCGCGGCCGTCTCCGACAGCACCACGTCGCACACCGCGAGGAGGTCCAGCGACCGCAGCCGCTGCTCGACGTGCGCGGCGCGCGGCGCCGACACCACCGGGTTGGAGCCCACCACCAGCAGGGCGCGGACCTCCCCGCCGAGCGCGTCCAGCAGCTCGTACGCGCTGCGCCCCGGACCCGGCAGGCTGTCCGGGTCCACGCCCCACACCTCGGCCACGTGCCGCCGGGCCGCCGGGTCCGTCAGCTTCCGGTAGCCGGGCAACTGGTCGGCCTTCTGGCCGTGTTCACGCCCGCCCTGCCCGTTGCCCTGCCCGGTCAGGCAGCCGTACCCGGACAGCGGGCGGCCCGCGCGGCCGGTGGCCAGGCAGAGGTTGATCCACGCGCCCACGGTGTCGGTGCCCTTCGACTGCTGCTCGGGCCCGCGTGCGGTGAGCACCATCGCGGCCTCCGGCTCGCAGAACAGCCGCACCGCCTCCCGCAGTCGGGGGACGGGCACCCCCGTGACCCGCTCCACGTACTCCGGCCAGTGCGCCATGGCGGCCGCCCGGGCCTCCTCCCAGCCGGTCGTGCGCTGCCGGATGTAGGCCTCGTCGGTGCGGTCCTCGGCGACGACCAGGTGCAGCAGGCCCAGCGCCAGCGCCAGGTCCGTGCCGGGGCGGGGCGCCAGATGCAGGTCGGCGTGTTCGGCCGTCCGCGTGCGGCGCGGGTCGACCACGATCAGTGTGCCGCCGTTCGCCCGTAGTTCGTCGAAGTAGCGCAGCGACGGGGGCATCGTCTCCGCCGGGTTGGAGCCGACGAGGATGACGCACCCGGTCCGCGGGATGTCCTCCAGCGGAAACGGCAGCCCGCGGTCCAGCCCGAACGCCCTCGTACCGGCTGCCGCCGCCGACGACATGCAGAAGCGGCCGTTGTAGTCGATCTGCGAGGTGCCGAGCACGACCCGGGCGAACTTCCCGAGCGCGTACGCCTTCTCGTTCGTCAGCCCGCCGCCGCCGAACACCCCGCACGCGTCCGGGCCGTGCGCCGAGCGCGTCCGGGACAGCCCGGCGGCGATCCGCTCCAGCGCCTCGTCCCAGGTCGCGGGCGTCAGCGTGCCGTCGTCCGACCGCACCAGCGGGGAGGTCAGCCGGACCCGGGAGGAGAGCAGCGCGGGCGCCGTGCGGCCCTTGCCGCACAGCGCGCCGCGGTTGACCGGGAAGTCCGCGCGCTCCGTGACAGCCACCGTCCCGTCCGGGGCTGGGGTCAGGTTCATGCCGCACTGCAGGGCGCAGTACGGGCAGTGCGTGGGTGTCGCGGAGGTCTGCATGCCGCCCAGCGTGCGCCGGCCGTGTTACGCGACCGGGCGACCCGCTGTTACACGGCCGGGACGGCGACCTCCCCGCCGCTCCCCGCCCACCGTGAGGCGTGCCCGGCCGGGCCGTCGCCGGCCGGCCAGGCGCAGGCGGAGGGACGGGTGGGCGCACGGCGCGCCGGGCTCGTCGTGCTCACACGGCCCCGGCCGGACCGGTGAAGCACCGGAAAGGACCCGTCACGGCCGGGCAACGGCCGTGCAACCTCCGGTCGCGAGAATCCCCGCATGACGGCGGTGAGCAGTCCCCTCGACCAGTCCCTCCGGTACCCCGGCGGCCCGCGGCGGCGCGGCGCGCGCCCGGACGGCACGGCGCGTGACCCGGGCGGGTTCGGCCTCGCCGGACCCGAGGGCAGGCGCGGGCCGGCCCCGCCCGCCCTTGTCCTCGTCGCGCACGGCAGCCGTGACCCGCGGGCGCTCGACACCGTGCGCGCCCTCCTGGGCCGCGTACGCGCCCTGCGCCCCGGGCTGCCCGTGCACCTCGGGCACGTCGAACTCCAGGAGCCGCTGCTCACCGACACCCTCGCGGGCCTGGCCGGCGCCGACGCCGTCCTGGTCCCGCTGCTGCTCACCCGCGGCTACCACGTCAAGCACGACATCCCCCGGACGGCGGCGGCCGCACCGGCACGCACGCGCGTGGCGGCGCCGCTCGGCGCGCACCCGCTGCTCACCGAGACGCTGGCTGCCCGTCTGGCCGAGGCCGGCTGGGCCACCCCGCAGGACGCCGCCGGCCGCGACCGCCGCGGGGTCGTCCTCGCGGCGGCCGGCTCCCGCGACCCCGACTCCGCCGCCGACACCCGCCGCACCGCGCGGCTCCTCGCCGCGCGTCTCGGCGTGCCCGTCGTCCCCGCCTACGCCTCCGCCGCCGCGCCGACCGTTCCCGAGGCCCTGCGCGCCCTCGCGGCGCGGGGCCGCCGCCCTGTCGCCGTCGCGTCCTGTTTCACCGCCCCCGGACGGTTCGCCACGCAGTGCGCCGAGGCCGCCGCCGGGATCGCCTCCGCCCCGCTCGGCGCCCACCCGGCGATGGCCCGCCTGGCCCTGCACCGCTACGACCAGGCCCTCGCGGCACCGGCGACACCGGCGGCGCCCGCCCCGCCCAGCGGCCCCGCGCCCACCCGCACCGCCGTACCCGCACCCGCCCCGGCCGGAAGCACCCCGGCAGACGCCCGCCCGCGGGCCTGACACGGGTGCCGTGGCCCGGGCGTCGCCGGCCTGGCCCGGGCGCCCGCACCCGGGCGCCCGCACCCGGGCCCCGGCGCCCGTGCCGGGCCGCCGGCGCCACGGGTGCCCGCGGCCCGGACGTCACCGGCGCCCGGGGCCCGCTCCGACGTCCCGCTTGTCAGCGGCTGCCCTTACTGTCGAGTCATGGAAGGGATCGCACCCGAGACGGCCAGGGCCTACGAGAACGTGTCCCTGGCGTCCGAGAACTACCTCCCGCCGGCCGGCTACGACGCGCCGGACGTCGAGCGCTGGGCCGCCGAGCCCGACAAACGGCCCGGCCGCACAGCCTTCCAGCGCGACCGCGCGCGCGTGCTGCACTCCGCGTCGCTGCGTCGCCTCGCCGGAAAAACCCAGGTGGTCACCCCGGGGGAGCACAGCCCCGTCTGGGACGCCAGCCCCCGCACCCGGCTCACCCATTCGCTGGAATGCGCCCAGGTCGGCCGGGAGCTCGGCGCGGCCCTCGGCTGCGACCCCGACCTGGTGGAGGCGGCCTGTCTCTCCCACGACCTCGGCCACCCGCCCTTCGGCCACAACGGCGAACAGGCGCTGAACGAGTTCGCGGAGGACTGCGGCGGCTTCGAGGGCAACGCCCAGTCGCTGCGCCTGCTCACCCGCATCGAACCCAAGCGGTTCGTCACCGACCCGGCCTCCGGGGAACTCGTCAGCGTCGGCCTCAACCTGACCCGCGCCGTCCTCGACGCCGCCACGAAGTACCCCTGGCCGCGCGGCGCCCACCCCACCGACCCGTCCTCACCGAAGTTCGGCGTGTACGAGGACGACCGGCCCGTCTTCGACTGGGTCCGCCGGGGCGTCCCCGGCACGCGCACGTGCTTCGAGGCGCAGGTCATGGACTGGGCGGACGACGTGGCGTACTCGGTGCACGACGTCGAGGACGGCCTGCACGCCGGGCACATCGACCCCGGCTGCCTGCACGCCGAGCCCGAGCGGCAGGGGGTGTTCGCCGTCGCCGTCGGCCGCTACGTCCCCGCCGGCACCGACCCGGCGGAGCTGGCCGAGGCCCTGGACCGGCTCCTGTCCCAGGAGTGGTGGCCCCACGGCTACGACGGCTCGGCCCCCGCCCAGGCCCGTCTGAAGGACGCCACCAGCCAGCTCATCGGCCGTTTCTGCCTGGCCGCGGAGAGCGCCACCCGGCAGGCGTCGGGACACCGCCCGGGCCGACCGGGCGGTACCCCCGGCCGCCTGACGCGGTACGGCGCCGAACTCGTCGTCCCGAGGGGCACCCGCATGGAGTGCGCCGTCCTCAAGGCGGTCGCCGACCGGTACGTCATGCAGCGCGCCGAGCAGGAGCGGCTGCGCGCCGAACAGCGGATCGTCGTCGCCGAACTCGCCGAAGCGCTCACCGCCCGCGCCCCGGACGGCCTCGACCCCCAGTTCCGCGCCCTGTTCGCGCAGGCCGCGGACGACCGCGCCCGCAAACGGGTGATCGTCGACCAGATCGCGTCTCTCACCGACGCCTCGGCCTGCTCGCTTCACGCCCGGCTGGCGGGGCATCCGTGACACGGGACCGAGTCCCGCGGCGACCCGGGGGAGCTTCGGCCCCGCCGAAGTGACGCCGGGGGTCCCGAGACGGACCCGGGTGGCCTGGATGGGCCACTCCCTCTTCCCGCAGCACGCCGCGTGCGGGACGCTCGCAGGTGGCGGCACCCTTACGAGGAGGCATCACGTGGTCGACGCGGATCAGACATTCGTCATCGTCGGAGGAGGCCTGGCCGGGGCGAAGGCGGCCGAGACGCTCCGCGCGGAGGGCTTCAGCGGCCGGGTGATCCTCATCTGCGACGAGCGCGACCACCCCTACGAGCGCCCGCCGCTGTCCAAGGGGTACCTGCTCGGCAAGGAGACGCGGGACAGCCTTTTCGTGCACGAGCCGGCCTGGTACGCGCAGAACGACGTCGAACTGCACCTCGGCCAGACGGTCGTGGCGATCGACCGCGCCGCGAAGACCGTCCACTACGGCGGCGACGGCACGCTCGTGCGCTACGACCGGCTGCTGCTGGCGACGGGCGCCGAGCCGCGCCGCCTGGACGTCCCCGGCACCGACCTCGCGGGCGTCCACCACCTGCGCCGCCTCTCCCACGCCGAGCGGCTCAAGGGCACGCTGTCCGCCCTCGGCCGGGACAACGGCCACCTCGTGATCGCTGGCGCCGGCTGGATCGGCCTGGAGGTCGCCGCCGTGGCCCGCGAGTACGGGGCCGAGGTCACCGTCGTCGAGCCGTCCGCCACCCCGCTGCACGCCGCCCTCGGACCCGAGCTGGGCGAGCTGTTCACCGAGCTGCACCGCGAGCACGGCGTCCGCTTCCACTTCGGTGCCCGGCTGACCGAGATCGTCGGGCAGGACGGCATGGTGCTGGCCGTCCGGACGGACGACGGCGAGGAGCACCTGTGCCACGACGTGCTCGCCGCGATCGGGGCCGCCCCGCGCGTCTCCCTCGCCGAGGCCGCGGGACTGGAGATCGCCGACCGGGACCACGGCGGCGGCGTCGTCGTGGACCAGCACCTGCGCACCTCCGACCCCGACATCTTCGCCGCCGGCGACGTCGCGGCCTTCCCGCACGCCCTCTTCGGCACCCGGCTGCGGGTCGAGCACTGGGCCAACGCCCTCAACGGCGGCCCGGCCGCGGCCCGCGCCATGCTCGGCCAGGACGTCACCTACGACCGCGTGCCCTACTTCTTCACCGACCAGTACGACCTGGGCATGGAGTACTCCGGCTGGGCGCCCCCCGGCTCGTACGACGAGGTGGTGATCCGGGGGGACGCCGGGAAGCGGGAGTTCATCGCGTTCTGGGTGCGCGAGGGCCGCGTACTCGCCGGGATGAACGTGAACGTGTGGGACGTCACAGACCCGATCCAGCGGATGATCCGGACCCGCGCGCGGGTGGACACCGACGCGCTGTCGGACCCGCACGTGCCGCTGGACAGCCTGGTTCCCTGAAGGCCGGACGCGCCCGGGCCGTGCCCGCCGCCGTCCGCCGTCGCCGCGGCCGGGGGCCCGCGATCGCCGGTGTGCGGCCCGCGGCGGGGCCGCGGACCGCCCCTCACGCCCCTGGAGTGTCACCGCGGCCCCGTAGAATCACCTCGTGGCAGGACGGATCAACGACGAGGACGTGAAGGCGGTACGGGACGCGGTCCCGATCGACGCCGTGGTGTCCGAGTACCTCCAGCTGCGCAACGCGGGCGGCGGCAACCTGAAGGGCCTGTGCCCGTTCCACGACGAGAAGTCCCCCTCCTTCCAGGTCAGCCCCAGCAAGGGGCTCTTCCACTGCTTCGGCTGCCAGGAGGGCGGCGACACCATCACGTTCGTGATGAAGATCGACCACCTCTCCTTCTCGGAGGCGGTCGAGCGCCTGGCCGGCCAGGCCGGCATCACCCTGCGCTACGAGGAGGGCGGGTACAACCCCACCCACCAGCGCGGCGAGCGCATCCGCCTGGTCGAGGCGCACAAGCTCGCCGCCGACTGGTACGCCGAGCAGCTCGCCACCGGCCCCGAGGCCGAGACCGGCCGGGTCTTCCTCGCCGAGCGCGGCTTCGACCAGGCCGCCGCCGTCCACTTCGGCGTCGGCTACAGCCCGCAGGGCTGGGACCACCTCACCCGCTTCCTGCGTGGCAAGGGCTTCTCCGACAAGGAGCTGGTCCTCTCCGGCCTGGCCCAGGAGGGCCGCCGCGGCCCCATCGACCGCTTCCGCGGCCGTCTGATGTGGCCGATCCGCGACATCGGCGGGGACGTCGTCGGCTTCGGCGCCCGCAAGCTGTACGAGGCGGACAACGGGCCGAAGTACCTGAACACGCCCGATACGGCGCTCTACCGGAAGTCCCAGGTGCTCTACGGCATCGACCTGGCGAAGAAGGAGATCGCGAAGACCTCCCGCGCGGTCGTGGTCGAGGGCTACACCGACGTCATGGCCTGCCACCTGGCCGGGGTGACGACCGCGATCGCGACCTGCGGCACGGCCTTCGGCGGCGACCACATCAAGATCCTGCGCCGTCTGCTGATGGACAACGGCTCGGCCCGCGTGATCTTCACCTTCGACGGCGACGCGGCCGGCCAGAAGGCGGCCCTGCGCGCCTTCGAGGACGACCAGAAGTTCGCCGCCGAGACCTACATCGCCATCGCCCCGGACGGCATGGACCCGTGCGAGCTGCGGCTGGCCAAGGGCGACGAGGCGGTCGCCGACCTGGTCGAACCGCGCACGCCGCTCTTCGAGTTCGCGCTGCGTCAGATCGTGGCGCGGTACGACCTGGACACGCCGGCGGGCCGGGCCGCCGCGCTGGACGAGGCCGCGCCGGTCGTCGCCCGCATCAAGAACAGCGGCGCCCAGCACGAGGTCGCGGTGGAGCTCGCCGGGATGCTCGGCATCCTCGACACCCAGTTCGTGGTCAAGCGGGTGGCGCAGCTGGCCCGTTGGGCGCGCGAACGCGGCGGCCGCGGCCCGGCGGCGCCCGACCGGCACCGGCGCCACCCGCAGGGGCAGTACGCCGCGGCGCCGGCGACGGCCCGCGGACCGGCCCTCAACCTGCGCAACCCCGTCTACGCCACCGAGCGTGAGCTGCTCAAACTCGCCCTCCAGCGGCCGGAGCTGGTCTCCCCGGCGTTCGACGCCTACGGCATCGACGAGTTCACCGCCGCCCCCTATGCCGCCGTACGCCGGACCATCATGGACGCCGGCGGCGCCGAACTGGGCGTCCACGACCCCCAGGAGTACCTGGTCCGCGTCCGCGAGGCCGCGCCCGACGACACGGTCCGCGCGATGGTCACCGAGCTGGCCGTCGAAGCGATCATGCTCCGCAAGGACGCCGACGAGACCTACGCCGGCGCCCAGCTGGTCACGGTGCGCCGGCGCGCCGTCGAGCGCCGTATCCGCGACGTCCAGAGCGCCCTCACCCGCCTGGGAACGGGCGGCGACCCGGCGCAACTGGCCGCGGTGCAGAACGAGTTGTGGGTCCTCCAGCAGTACGACCAGGCCCTCCGGGAGCGGGGCGCGGCCGCGCTGTGAGGTGACGGCGGGCCGCTCCGCCGGGCGGACCGGGTAACCGCACGGTCACGGACCGGACGCAAAAAGTCATCGCACGCCCCTCGTGGCGGCGATGTGTCGTACCCCACACTGGGTCCGGTGCCTGAGTCCTCGGAGCGCGGCTGGCCCGTCCCCCATGGGTCCGGCATCCCGCGGTTCCGCTCATCGCGTACGGGACGGACAGCGGCGAGGCCGCCGACTCCGCCCCCGAGTACCGCTGCCACCCCCTCGGCAGCGCCCATCCTGGAGGTCGCCCCCCGTGCAGACCCGGACCCTCACCCAGACCGACGTCGCCACCGGCCTCGGGGCCGCCGGGAAGGACGCGAAGACCCCCGGCGTCCGCGCCGCGGTGACCCCGCGACTGCGGCTCGCCCCCGCCCCCGCGCCCGCCGCTCAGGAGGCGCAGACGCCGCCCGCCGAAGCGGGCGGAGCCCCCGCCGGGCCCGGGGAACAGCCCGCCGAGCTGTCCCCGGAGCCCGCCGAGCCCGACGGGCCGCCCGCCGACGCGCTGGACGCCGCGGAGGTCACCGAACCCGCCGAGGTCACCGAGGCGGCGGCCGACCCCGCCGGACCGCTGCCCGCCCGCACCGAGACCGGCGGCCCGTCCTCCGACCTGTTCCGCCAGTACCTGCGCGAGATCGGCCGCATCCCGCTGCTCACCGCCGCCGAGGAGGTCGAACTCGCCCGCCGTGTCGAGGCGGGCCTGTTCGCCGAGGAGAAGTTGGCCGGCACCCCCGACCAGGACAGCCGGCTCGCGCACGAACTGGACCGGCTCGTGGTCATGGGCCGCGTGGCCAAGCGCCGCCTGATCGAGGCGAACCTGCGGCTCGTCGTCTCCGTCGCCAAGCGGTACGTCGGCCGCGGGCTGACCATGCTCGACCTCGTCCAGGAGGGCAACCTCGGCCTGATCCGGGCCGTGGAGAAGTTCGACTACGCCCGCGGCTACAAGTTCTCCACCTACGCGACCTGGTGGATCCGCCAGGCCATGTCCCGCGCCCTCGCCGACCAGGCCCGCACCATCCGTGTCCCCGTGCACGTCGTGGAGCTGATCAACCGGGTCGTCCGCGTCCAGCGCCGCATGCTGCAGGAACGCGGCTACGAGCCGACCCCGGACGAGGTCGCCGACCATCTCGGCCTGACGCCCGAGCGCGTCCGCGAGGTGCTGCGCCTGGCCCAGGAGCCGGTGTCCCTGCACGCCCCGGTCGGTGAGGAGGACGACGTCGCCCTCGGCGACCTGATCGAGGACGGCGACGCCGCCTCACCCGCGGAGTCCGCGGCGTTCCTGCTGCTCAGGCAGCACCTGGAGGCCGTGCTGTCGACGCTGGGGGAGCGCGAGCGCAAGGTCGTCCAGCTGCGGTACGGGCTCGTGGACGGCCGTCCCCGCACGCTGGAGGAGATAGGCCGCCTGTTCGGCCACCGCACCCTGTAGGCGGTCAGACCAAGGACCATGCGATGCCGTCGAGGATGTCGTGTTCGCTGACGACGACCTCGCGGGCGCCGATGCGTTC